>DATBRZ010000055.1:0-3396 GCA_036560025.1 Gemmatimonadaceae bacterium
CCTGATTTTTTTGAGCGTCGACGAGGCCTCATCGCGAATCTGCCCCTCTTCGTCGATCGCCTTCTCGATGACATCCTCGATGCCCTTGTTGATGAACAGTGCTTCTATCTGCGAAGCCAGCACCGCCGCAACCACAGGCGCCGCCCGATCACCGCGAAGCGATTCCCGCGTGACGCGAGAGCTACGCAACAGCGCGCCGAGGACGAGGAGGTCGGCTGCCGCAAGTGACGCACCTTCAACTCCCAGCCGCGTCAGCGCAGCGCGAGCGTCTGGGACACCGGCGAGATGCCATGGCTCCTCTGCTGAAAGGAGAGAGCGAACAGCCGCCACACGACCGTGCTCTTTCTCGATCGCTTCCCGGTCAGTGATCGGCGTCAGACTTTTTACCCGCTCCGCGCCGAGCGGCGAGCTTGATCGCTCGGCAATCAGGGCCAGCGTGCGTGGAAACTCAATGACATTGAGCGCGTGGGAGTTCATCGTTTCTCATACAGCAGAACGAAAAAACCCGAGCCGGCGATTTGTTCGCGGCTCGGGCCGTGAGAATTTAACGGAGCCTCAATATCGAGGCGACGCGGCAGGAGCGTTTCCCGCTTCCCTCTTCCCGCTTCCTTCTTCCCGTCTCTCGTCACCCCTGCTTGCTCAGCTCCTCTCGAGCGATGGCGTTGATGGTGCTGCCATCAGCCCGACCTTTGTACTGGGGAAGAACCTTTCCCATGACGGCTCCAATCTGCGTCGCGCCGCCGGCGATTGCTGCTTTCACCGCAGCGCGAAGCTCGTCTTCGCTCACCTGAGCGGGAAGGTATTTCTCGAGTGCGGCCGCTTCGGCTGTCTCCTTGTCAGCGAGATCCTGACGACCACCCTTCGTGTACATCTCAACCGATTCGCGTCTGCGCTTGATCGATTTGCGCAGCACGTCGATCACATCCGCATCTGTCGGCTCGCGCCGCAGCTCGATCTTCTTGTTCTTGATCTCGGAGAGGACCGTGCTGAGCAGCAGCGTGCCAGCCTTGTCCTGAGATTTTCGAGCCGAATTCAGGTCGCCCTGCAATCGGGCGAGCAGCTCTGACATTCCCTAGACGTGACGAGTACGACGGTTCTTACGCATCGCCGTGTTCAGCTTGCGCTTCCTGCGCTCGCTCGGCTTTTCGTAATGACGATGCTTGCGGAGATCGGAGAGGATGCCCGCTTTTTCGCACTTCTTTTTGAAGCGTTTTAGCGCGCGCTCAAAGTTCTCGTCGTCATGGATTATGACTTCCGACAAAATCTACTTCCCCCCTTCGTGGCGTTTGTTCGCCGGCTTGTGTACAGACTTGGAAACTTAGACGGCGCAACAGGATGGGTCAAGCAAACTCCTCGCTCGTCGCCCCTCGCGCGATCGCTGACGGATGCATCTTTGCCGGTACGGCGAAGGGGGTCCTCGTAGGAGGCACCCACTTGGCGACCAGGAGACCCGCGACCGAGCAGAGCGAGGGAGCGCCGTTAGGGGCTCCGCGGGAACGAGTGTGCGGCCGTAGAGGACACCCTCGGCGACCACCCGCAGAGATGCAACCGAAGCGACTAGCCAGGCGGCCAGGTCATGTGACGCCCGCCGAGGAGGTGGATGTGGAGATGATCCACGCTTTGGCCACCGTCCGCGCCAGTATTGATCACCGTCCGATAGCCCGATTTCGCGATCTTTTCCTGCCTCGCGATCGCGGCTGCGAGAGACATCATCCGGCCAAGTAGATCCGAATCGGACGCGTCGTCCAGCGAGCCGATGTGCTTTTTCGGGATGATGAGGATGTGAACCGGCGCCTGAGGGTTCAGGTCCCGAAACGCAGCGATCTCCTTGTTGTTCGCCACCATCGTCGCCGGAATCTCGCCCCGTCCGATTTTACAGAAGATACAGCTCTTCGAATCAGCCATTGGATTGCCTCGACAATGCGTGCGTCGCGACCGCGATCGCTACCGCGGCGACGCCGGCAGTCTCAAAACGTAGCGTGCTTAGCCCGAGGTTCACAGGTAGAAAGGCGGCGCCAATGAAAGCATCACGCTCCGCTGGCTCCATTCCGCCTTCGGGCCCGAGCGCGATCGTGATTGGTGCGCGCATTGGAACACCGGCAATCGGCTCACCATCCTTAGCGAGAAGTACCCGTGTTCCGAGTGGCGCGGCGGCAATCGCACGCTCTACTGTCGCTTCAGGAAAGACGTCGGGAAGCCAGCCGCTGCCACTTTGTATCAGCGCAGAAGTCATTCGCGCCCGAACCTTCACCTGGAACGTCGGACCTTCGCCACGTGGAGTCACGCTCTTAGAGCGCCGCCAGATCACCGGCCGCCAGCTAGCGACTCCGAGCTCGGTCGCTTTCTCAGCCAGCCACAGCATTCGTTCCCTGTCCGCCACAGGTGCGAGCAGGTGAATCGGCGCCGGACGCGGTATCTCACTCGTTTCGCTCACGTCTACCAAAGCCGAATTCTTGGAGACTTTCACCAAAGTTCCCAGCGCGGCTTTACCTGCGCCATCGCGCAACGCCACACACTCGCCAACGGAGACGCGCGCGACCCGGATGTGGTGCGCTGCTTCATCTGAAAGTGTGACGGTCTCGCCAACGCCAAGCGAATCAGGCGCGAAAAACGTCGCTACCGGCGTGCGATCTGCGCATTCAATCACGACGCCTCCTTGCTATTCGGCGCGACTTCTACGCTCCACCAGCCGTCCTCCGTGTCTTCGTGCTCGATCACCCAGCCGCCCGCCTTCAACACCGACGCCATCTCGTCCCGCTCTTCGGCAAGAATGCCGGCGAGAATCGCGCGCCCTCCCTTCGCAATCGATGAGCGTATGACTGGCAGTAACGCGATGATTACCGATGAAATGATGTTCGCGATCACAACCCGCACCGGCGCGAGTAAGGGCAGAATGATCGCCGCGTCCCCTTCGATCACCTCGACTCGGTCACCGACACAATTAACGCGGACGTTCTCTTCCGCATTCCCGATCGCATCACGGTCGATCTCGACGGCGGCGACGCGCGATGCACCAAGCCTTGCCGCAGCGATGGAGAGAACGCCACTACCGGCGCCCAGATCTGCGACGACGTCGCCGGGCCGGATGACGCTTTGCATCAATCGAATCGCTCCGCGCGTTGTCGGATGCTCCCCGGTGCCGAACGCCATCACTGGATCGACAACCACGGTTTTCGTCGCGTCGAAGCACGCCGCCAGCCATGGCGGAGCGATGATCAGCTCTCCGACCTCGTGCGCTCCGACGGAAGCGCGCCACTCCGAATAGTCGGTATCAGGCGCATTGCTAACGGCGATCTCGGCACGCGGGTCGGCATGCATGACCGCGTTGCGGATCTCGTCGATGCGGGCGCCTGCTGGAAAGTGGGTGATTACGGAGGCGCCATCTTCCTGCACGCC
>DATBRZ010000056.1:0-9016 GCA_036560025.1 Gemmatimonadaceae bacterium
CATTGCGTTGGAGAACCCGGCGAGTTCACCGGCATGCGCATCTTCACCGAGTCCGATGTCAAGAACGGGAACAACAACTTCCCGTTCGCGGGCCCTAACACCGTAGAAGCCGCTTCGTGGCAGGCGCATCCACTCTTTACCGAGAGCGCATTCTTCCTTCATGACGTGGGGGTCATTCGCCTAACAGAGCCTGTCCAGCTCGCTGCCGAGCAGTACGGAAGGCTTCCCACGGTGAACCAGCTCGACGCGCTCCAACCGGGTAATGCCACGCAGTTCACCACGGTGGGCTATGGCGCGACGAAAGTCACCCACTTTTTAGTCCAGAAGGAGTTTGTGCGCATCAGCGCCGAGCCTCACCTGATCCAGATCAACACGCCTTTTACGGGACCCTCCCTGCTTCTTTTGTCGAGCAATGCCGCAACGGGTGGCCAGTGCTACGGTGACTCTGGAGGGCCCAGCTACCTTGGTTCCAGCAACGTGATCGCAGGAGTGAGCTCGTTCGGGATTAACCCGAATTGCGTCGGAACCGGGGGAGTGTTCCGTCTCGACCGCCAAGATGTCCTGGATTTTGTGACACCGTTCCTCAACTGAGTGTCAAAGCTCCGCGTTCAAAGCTTCGCGATTTCCATCGACGGCTACGGTGCCGGGCCCGATCAGGATATCGACAATCCGCTCGGCGTGAGAGGCACTGAGTTGATGGAGTGGTTCTTCAACACACGATCATGGCGACAGATGCACGGGCTCGAGGATGGTGAAACGGGAATCGATAACGAAATTGCGGAGAAAGGCCTCTCCGGAATCGGCGCGTGGATTCTTGGACGCAACATGTTCGGTCCCATCCGAGGTCCGTGGCCGGATGAGAATTGGAAAGGATGGTGGGGCGACGAGCCGCCGTATCACACGCCAGTCTTTGTGCTGACGCATCACGCACGCGCACCCATCAGAATGAAAGGAGGTACGGAGTTTCGTTTTGTCACTGATGGGATTCACTCCGCGCTGGAACAGGCGAAGACCGCAGCCGGCGAACGCGATGTTCGCTTGGGTGGAGGGGTATCGACTATTCGAGAGTATTTGCAAGCCGGTCTGATCGACGAGCTGCATCTCGCGATGCGACCAGTGTTGCTCGGTTCCGGTGAGCATCTCCTGCACGACATCGACATGCGTGCACTTGGTTATGAATGCGAGAAGTCCGTCGCGGGTGAGCGCGCAACACACGTCTTTCTGCGCAAGCGCGCTTAGCAATCCAACCTCCACACGATCAACATGTCCCCTATTCTCGCAGAGGTCTTCGGCACTGCCATCCTCATCGTGCTTGGTGACGGCGTCGTCGCCAACGTGGTGCTCAACCGCACGAAAGGGCAGAACTCCGGCTGGATCGTCATCACCTCAGGCTGGGCGCTCGCCGTCACGATCGCCGTATACTGCGTGAACAGCATCAGCGGCGCGCACATCAATCCGGCCGTTACGATCGCGCTCGCGTCCATCGGAGCTTTCGATTGGGCCAAAGTCCCCATGTACATCGCGGCGCAGATCGCCGGTGGGTTCCTCGGCGGCGTGATCGTGTGGCTCGCGTATCTCCCGCACTGGAAGGCCACGCCGGACCCCGTGAGCAAGCTCGCCGTGTTCTCTACCACACCGGCAATAAGACAATCGGGTGCCAATCTCGGCTCGGAGATCATTGGCGGATTCGCCCTCGTGCTCTCGCTTCTCGCAGTGCTGTCGCCGAGCAACTTCGTTCCGGGCTCGGACCTCGCGAAGGGATTCGGGCCCGTGCTCGTCGGCGTGATCGTGATGGCCATCGGTCTTTCACTCGGTGGTCCGACCGGCTACGCAATCAATCCCGCGAGAGATCTCGGGCCGCGCATCGCACACGCCGTTCTGCCGATCGCCGGCAAAGGAAGCTCCGACTGGGGCTATTCGTGGATTCCAATCGTCGGTCCAATTGTCGGCGGCGTGCTCGGCGCACTGGTCTTTCAGCTCATCTGGAAATCATGAAATACATCCTCGCTCTCGATCAGGGCACGACGAGCTCACGCGCGATCATCTTCGATCACGCCGGATCCATCGTTGCGGTCGCGCAGAAAGAATTCCCGCAGATTTTTCCGAAGCCGGGGTGGGTAGAGCACGACCCGCGCGACATCTGGTCTACTCAAGCTGGCGTTGCAGCGGAAGTGCTCACCAAGGCAAATGCTAGCGCCGCCGACGTCGCGGCGATTGGGATCACCAACCAGCGAGAGACCACTGTCGTGTGGGATCGCAACACAGGAGAGCCGATCTGCAACGCCATCGTCTGGCAGGATCGTCGCACGGCCGGCATTTGCGATCGTCTGCGAGCGCGCAAGATGGATCGCGTCATCCGCCGCAAAACCGGTCTCGTAATCGACGCGTATTTCTCCGCGACGAAGGTGCAGTGGATTTTGCAGAACGTGACAGGTGCGCGCGCGAAAGCGAGAGCGGGTGAGCTCGCGTTCGGCACGGTGGATTCGTGGCTTGTCTGGAACCTCACCGGCGGCAAAGTGCACGCGACCGACGCGAGTAACGCGTCGCGCACGATGTTGTTCGATATCACGAAGGGCGAGTGGGATGATGAGCTGCTCAAGGTGTTCGGAGTTCCGCGATCGATGCTGCCGGAAGTGCGCGCATCGAGTGATCTGTACGGCGTGACCAATCTGCTCGGCACGCCGATTCAGATCGGGGGCATCGCGGGAGACCAGCAGGCGGCACTCTTCGGCCAGGCGTGCACGAAGCCCGGCATGGCGAAGAATACGTACGGTACGGGCTGCTTCATGTTGATGAACACGGGCACGAAGCGGATCGCGTCGAAGAGAAATCTTCTCACTACCGTCGCGTGGCGGATCGGTGACCGCACAGAGTATGCGCTCGAAGGGAGCATCTTCATAGCGGGCGCGGTAGTGCAGTGGCTCCGCGACGGTCTCGAGTTCTTCCGTTCGGCTGCCGAGATCGAGGCGCTCGCTGCGAGTGTAAGCGATACGGGTGGCGTGTATCTCGTTCCAGCTTTCGCAGGTCTTGGCGCGCCGCACTGGGATCAGTATGCACGCGGGACGATCGTTGGACTTACGCGCGGCTCGACGAAAGCACACATCGCGCGAGCCGCACTCGAGGGAATCGTGCTGCAGGTAATGGATGTGCTGAAAGCGATGGAAGCCGACGCCGGTATCAAGCTGAAAGAGCTCCGTGTCGACGGCGGAGCGAGCGCGAATGACTTACTGATGCAATTGCAGGCGGACGTGCTGAACGTCCCGGTCGTCCGACCGAAGGTCGCCGAGACGACAGCGCTCGGCGCCGCGTATCTCGCGGGACTAGCAGTCGGGTTCTGGAAGAGTCAGGAAGACATCGCACGTCAATGGCAGGCCGACAAGCGCTTCACGCCTGCCATGAAGGCGGCAGCACGAAACCAGATCGTAAAGGGATGGGTGCGGGCGTTGAGCCGTGCGAAAGCGTGGGAACAGTCGTAGATCCGGTCCTTCACATTGTACTCGCTAAGTAGCACGTGTATTGAAACCTGCGATGAGCACCTGCACCTTCTTACGAAACGTTTGCGGAGGCAGACATGATCCAGACGCGCGCTTCTCTCTGTGTGACAGCGTTCCTGCTGATGCTCGCATGCTCGCCCTCGAAACCCGGTACCGGCACGGATACGGGCACGGTTGCGAGCACGACTCCCGATCCAGCCGCCGACAAAGCGGCGATTACCAAGGAACATGATGTCATCGAAGGCGGCTACCGCACGAGCGACTGCAATGCAATCGTCAGTGTGACAGCGAGTGACGGAGTATTTGAGCCACCCAACACGCCTTCGGCAAAGGGCGTCGACGCTATCCGCAATTGGTGTCAACCGCTATTCACTCAGATGAAAACCAAGTCGCTGACGGTCTCGAATAAAGACATCGACGTATCGGGAGACATGGCCGTCGACCACGGCGATTACGACTGGGTCCTCACGCCCGCTAAGGGCGGCGCCGACGTGCGGAGCGTAGGACGGTACGAAACCATCTGGCGTCGTCAGTCCGATGGATCGTGGAAGGTCGCCCGGTTGATCTGGAACAGCTCGGAGCCAGCACCGCGCTCATAGCATCGCCCGATGGCGAGTTCGTTCCTCTCTGCTGCCGTGCGTCGTGTGAGCGTCGCACTCTGGATCGGTCTGGCGCTCACACCGTCTCGCTCGGGCGCGCAAACCCAGATCCCGGTGACGGAGCTAGCGCCACAATTACTTCTCCTCGCCGCACCAGAGGGCAACATCCTCGTGTCAGTCGGCCCTGACGGAGCGTTCGTGGTGGGAGTCCACGGCGTGTCGGCGACAGTAAATGTCAGTGCTCTCATTGCTACTCGTACTCAGTCGCCACGCCGCTATGTGATCATCAGTCCACAGGATTCCGCACATGCACAGGGCGACGCCGGATGGGGCCGTCTGGGCGCCTTCGTCGCTATCCATGAGAACGCGCTGCGGCGACTCGGGAACCAGGGAGGAGGAGTCGACCGTCCGCGCATCGCATTCTCTCAGGTGCTCGCCATCGACCTGAACGGAGAATCCATTCATGTCGTGCACCAACCACCGGGCTACAGTGACGCGGACGCGCTCACGCACTTTCACAACGCCGGCGTTGTATACCTGGGCGAGGCTTACCCGGGAGACGGCTACCCGCTGATCGACGTGAAGCAGGGAGGCACGCTCGATGGCCTGGTCAAGACGCTCGACCCCTGGGCCGGGAGCTCGTTGCGCATTGTCCCGGCCCGAGGACCGATCGTTAGTGGCGCAGATGTCAAGACGTTTCGGGACATGATCGTAGCGGTGCGTGAACGTGTGCGTTCCCTGGTCGAGGCAGGGCGAAGCGTGGACCAGGTGATCGCCGCTCGCCCAACCGAGGCGTACGATGCCCGATGGGGCCGAGGTCGTGTATCGGCAGAAGCATTCGTCCGCGAGGTATACAGCGCTGTCGCGCGTCCTTGAGCACGCTTCGGCGCGCTTGCTATTCGCTTCAAACGCGCGTTCTTAAGCATTCATGTCTTTTCCCTTAACTGTGGAGCGAGCCTTATGAAAGTGCACACGACGGCGCTAATTGCAGCAGGCCTCGCGGCAGTTCTCCTCACGGCATGCAATCGGACGGAGCCCTCGGCCTCACCGTCCGCGTCACCCCTCGAAGGCGCGTGGAGCGTTGTAAGCATACACGTGACCGGCCCCGAGTCCGCCGCGAACACGGCCGTTCAGCCGAGCCTCTATCTCTTCGGCGACAAGCATTACAGCATGATGCGCGTCACGGGCAATCAGCCGCGCGCGCTGGCCGCGAAGGATACTGCCACGGACGCCGAGAAACTTGCGGCGTACAATTCCTTCGTGGCCAACACCGGAGCGTACGAGGTTGCGGATTCTACGCTGACGATTCACCCAGTCGTCGCCCGCAGCCCGAACTTCATGTCGGGCGGATCTGACAAGTATCAGTTCCGCATCAGCGGCGACACGCTGTGGCTTTCGAATACGGGCGCTGATTTTCGAACGATGATCGGGGGACAACTCGTGACGCCGCCGGGTCAGAACGCGACGATGCTGGTGCTGTTGCGGCAGAAATAGGGGTTCAACAGCGTTGCACCGAAGGCCTTTTTTTCTCCTGTGTCTGTTCTTGCTTTTTCCGCTCGTCGGCAATGCACAGAGCGAGCGATCGGGTACATGGACTGCGAGGAGTCGCGGCGGCGTCACGCTGATGGGACCGTGGACCGCTGTCCCAGACTCGGCGGGCGGAGCCGTTACCGGAACGTGGACACTTGTCGACGCACACGGCAGCACGGTAACCGATGGCGGATGGTCAGCATCAAAGTCGCCTTCAGGATGGGTCGGCAATTGGCGAGCGATCATTACCGGGAGAGACGAAGAGTATTCCGGGACGTGGAGTGCCGACGTAGACCTCAAGGGTAACGCGCGGTTTGCGCGGCTTTTTGAGAAGGCAGTGCAGTCTGTGGTGAGCGGCAATTGGCGCACGGGAAGGCAGTCGGGAGGGTGGTCCATCCGCCTGGGCAAATGAGAGACGCTTCTTTTCGCTTAAGCATTCGACTTGCCTGATGACCACAATCCGCAAAACACTGAGCTCGACGCTCAGGTCAAGTGCCTCGATCCCGATAGTCAGCGCAGGATCTCCGACTCGTGATCGATCTGAGCCGCTTCGTCGACGCTCAAGCTGAAGTCTACGACGCGGCGCTCTCCGAGCTCCGCGCAGGCCGCAAGAAATCGCACTGGCTGTGGTTCATCTTCCCTCAGCTCGCCGGACTTGGCTCGAGCGAAACGTCGCGGTTCTACGCTATCAAGAGTATTCGCGAGGCAGAAGCCTACATGAGACATCCCACTCTCGGCCCTCGCTTGATCGAATGCACGGAAGCGCTGCTCGAGTTTCACGACCGTTCCGCGCGCGACATATTCGGATCGCCAGACGACATGAAGCTGAGATCGTGCATGACACTCTTCGCGAGTATCACGCCTCGCGGATTCGTGTTCGACATGGTCATCGATCGCTATTTCAACGGCGAACGAGACAGTAAGACACTCGATCTTCTCGCAGCGGCGAGATTGTGACGACGTTCAGACGGGGAGTGATAATGCGAAAGAAATCGATCTTCACGTCGCTGTCGGCTTTTCTGTTCGCAGGGTTGCTCTTGTCGAGATCGACGGCAAACGACTAACGCAATAGCAGTCGCAGCGCACATCGCCTGATCGATGTAATGAATCGCGTCGCAAGACAGCGTCTAATCAATCAGGGGCTCGTGAAGCCCACGCTAAAAACGGCGAGCGCGGTCGTAGCAAGGCTGGGTGCGGTGCAGGCACAGGATTACGCCGGAGCGAAGTGGGGCGTTGCTCAGCGCACCGCCGGTCTCACTGACGCCCAAATCGAAAGAGAGGTCGACGACGGATCGATCGTTCGCACTCACGTGCTGCGCCCGACCTGGCATTTCGTCGCGGCCGCCGACATCGGCTGGATGCTGGCACTCTCAGCACCGCGAGTTCATGCAGCAAACGCGTACTGGTATCGCTGGCTCGAGGTGGATGACGCCGTGGCCAGTCGCAGCCGACGCGTGCTGACAAAAGCGCTGAGAGATGGGAAGGAGCTCACACGCGCAGAGCTGGGACAAGCGCTCACGAGAGCAAGGATTCAGGTCACGACTCCGCAACGGCTCGCGTGCATCGTGATGCGCGCGGAGCTCGATGGTTTGATCGTGAGCGGTGCACGCCGAGGAAAGCAGTTCACGTATGCGCTACTCGAAGAGCGAGTCGTGAAGCCGATAGTATTTGACCGCGAAGCCGCGTTGTTCGAGCTGGCGCGGCGATATTTCACCACGCGTGGACCGGCGACTGTCGATGACTTCGCCTGGTGGTCAGGGCTCACCAAAGCGGATGCAAAGCGAGGCGTAGAGATGGCTGCGACGGACCTCGAGCACGAGTCGGTCGAGGGCCGATCGTACTGGTTGCCGGCCGCAGAACGCCGCGTGCGAATTCCTGCCTCGCTAGCGCACCTGCTCCCGAACTACGATGAATACTTCGTCGGCCTGAAAGATCGCAGCGCATTCGCCGCGAGGTTGGAATCCTCTGGAGTAAGACCGAGGACGAGCGCGCTTCTGGGAAACGTTGTCGTCGTCAATGGACAGATTGTCGGGGGATGGCGGCGAACTCTCGTTGGGCGAACGGTAGTCATCGAGCCAACGTCATTGATTCCACTGAGCGAACCTGAGCAACGGGCAGTCGAGTCGGCAGCTCAGAAGTTCGGTAGGTTTCTCTCGTTGCCAGCGGAGATTCGGTGGCACGCTGAAAAAAGAACAAATCGAGGAAAGCTCCCATGAGAAAGCTGATTGTTTCCGAATTCGTGACACTCGATGGTGTGATGCAGGCGCCCGGCGGCAAAGACGAAGATCGAGATGGAGGGTTTGAGTATGGCGGATGGACGTTGCCCTATTGGCACGATGACATGGGCAAATCCTTCCTCGAGATCATGAAGGATGCTGATGCGATACTGCTCGGCCGGCGCACCTATGTCACGCATGCCGCCGCGTTCGAGCCGATGCCTCCCGGCAATCCGTTCGGGGATGCGCTGAATGCACCGAAGAAGTACGTCGTATCGAAGACGCTCGAGAAGCCAACGTGGCGCAACACGACGATCATTCGCGAGAGCCCGATTGAGGCGATTCGCGCATTGAAGGCGGAGCCTGGCAAGAATATTCTGACGGACGGCAGCAGCCAGCTCGTGCACGCATTACTCGAGCACGACCTGGTCGACGAGCTGCATCTGCTCGTGTTTCCGTTGACATTGGGCACCGGCAAGCGTGTGCTGCCGAATGGGGTGCATGCGACATTCACCCTGAAGTCCGCGAAGCCATATCCGACCGGCGTCGTCGGCTTACACTACGTTCGATAACATTAGGTGTGGCGGCTGACCCACCTATTCGCGTCGGCTTGATTGGCTTCGGTTTCGTATCGAAGACCTTTCACGTGCCGCTGCTTCAAGGCACAGACGGCTACATAATCGCCGCAGTGTCATCGACTCGCCCCGCCGATGTGTCGGCCGCGCTTCCGGATGTCGAAGTCGTGTCAGATCCGGCGGTGCTCGCGACACATCCGGATGTCGATCTCGTCGTAATCGCCAGTCCAAATGAAACGCACGCGCCGCTCGCGGAGCTTGCGATGCGCGCCGGTCGGAACGTCGTCGTCGACAAGCCGTTCACGATTACCGTTGAAGACGCGAGACATCTCGCGGCCGTCGCGGCGGAGAAAAAAATCCTGCTCTCCGTGTTTCAGAACAGACGCTGGGACAGCGATTTCCTCACGGTGCAGCATGCGATACGACGGGATCTCGTTGGCAAGGTCGTTCTGTTCGAATCTCGCATCGATCGTTATCGCCCGGAGGTCCGCGACCGATGGCGTGAGATTCCCGGACCGGGCGCGGGACTGCTCTATGATCTCGGTCCGCATCTCATCGACCAGACGCTGCTGTTATTCGGAGTTCCTGACAGCGTTCAGGCG
>DATBRZ010000057.1:0-11738 GCA_036560025.1 Gemmatimonadaceae bacterium
CCTCTAGACTTCGTCAAGGCGTCGTTTGGGAAGAATACTCTGCATATCGAATACGACGGCGACGGCTCGTTTCTCGCGGAATTGCCAGACGTTAAGCGAGCGATGATCGTGAATAACGCGGCTGAATTGAGTCTCGCCGACGGCTCGGATCCTCAAAAGATTCTTCAAGCTGCCGTCGGCCGTCTACGCATTCGGAAGTTCGAGCTCGCCTCGCCGTCTCTGGAAGAGATCTTCATCGAGAAAGTCGGAGCAGAGACGCTCGAGGTGATTCACTAGATTCTATTTGTCCTCCTCTGGCGGGATGAAAAGTAACGCTGGCTCGGACCGAAGCTTTTCGACATACGATCGAACATGGCGAACCCCAGCGCGTGAATCACCAGCCGTCTGAAGTAAATCCCGCAGATAAGCAATCGCAGTGATGGCTCGGTGGTTGAGTTTCGCGTCTATAAATTCTTGGAGTATTTGTGCCGTGAGGACTCTTGCGAGCTCTGTTTGCTCCGTCGCGATCAACGCATCCACGATCAACAGCCCAATCTCCCCAGCTTCCTCGGGCATGTGCCGCCGGAGATAATCGTCCCGAAGCCGGCGCAGAATTGGAAGCGCGTTGTGTACGTCGCCCATTGAGACCATTACCGATGCAAGGCCGGCGTCTGCCCGATTCACTTCGCCTGGCATGTCGAGACCAATGAAAATCTCACGCGCGCGTTCGAGCGCGATGACCGCATCACTGATTCGCCCGAGGGAGGCGTAAGCGTTGCCAAGGTTGTTGTAGAGGACTCCGATTGTATGCGAATCGTCCGACTCTCGTAGGACCTCTAGGAGGGATTCGTAACGGTTCCGAGCGGCCTCAAATTCGCCTTGCCAGTGGAAGATAGCCGCTTGCAGGACCTCGCACAGGATCTCTCGCCGTCGATCTCCTAGGCTGCGAAACTCGTGAAGCGTGGATGAGTTGAGCGCCAACGCCGCTTGATACTCTCTTGTCAGGGCTAGGATGCACGCGCGCGCGAATCGCGCTCCCATCTCTTCACCATAAAGTGAACTGTGGTTTGAGAACGACTCTTCTGAGGCCTGAAAGGCGTTGAGTGCAGGAGTGTACGAGCACAGATATCGATGTGCGTAACCGATTTCCTTCCACGCGTGTCCATCGAGATACTCGAAAATAGGCGATGCATAATTGTCGGGTGAAATGCTGGTGATGACTGCAAGCCCGAGGTGTGCGAACGCGAGGCTTTGAAGAGGATCTGACTCGAGCTTTGAAAACGCATATTCAGCTAACTCGTGCACAAACCCGGCTGTCCGCCACTCCAGCGGAATCTCAATATCCTCTATCGATTCACGTGTCGCGAGCTGATCGATGACGGCTCGCGCGGCAAGTCGCTCCTGGGCGATCTGCTCCATCAGGGCGAAAAGCCCGGCCTTGGTTTGGATTTCGATGCTCATCGCCGATCCTTTTCTGCGCAACGCTCTCGCGCTTGTCGCAAGCAACGACTGACGAGCTTCTGTGCGTATGCCCGTGTCGTGCGCAATAGCGCAGCGATTTCCGGAATGGTGTAGCCCTCGAGGTATCGCAGCCGCAGCGCAACTTGGCACCGGGACGTAAGGCAGTTGATTACCTGGCGCGCCGAAAGCTGGTCAGGAAGAGAATCGATGATTCTCGCGAACTCCGGATCGGGCTGATTAAGGACCTCCGGAGGCAGCTCGACATGACGCGCTCGCGTTCGCAAATACTGTCTGCTCGAGTTGCAAATTGCGCCAACAAACCAAGCTCGAGCGTCCCGTACTTCTTCCGGTTTCATGAAGTACACGAGAAAGATCTGATGCGCCAGAGTCTGGGCATCCGATTCCGAAATGTGGAATCGCTCGACGGCGACCCCGATCATCAACGGCACATTTTCGTTGTACGCGGCGTCGAAATCGATGCCGAACTGTGACAATGCGGACGTCGAACCAACTGTGGCGACGGTCACACAACTCGCTTTCTGAGATTCGGCGACTGTAGCACGAGCCTCACAAAGGAGTGTTTGGCGCGTCGAAACTCAAACCCTGGATCGGAGGGTTGTACCCCACCGACGCTGGTCGATCTTTTTCAGGCTGGCGGAATTGAAGGACGGCTGACGGCGCCGATCCCCCAGAATCCCTGAAGCAACGCTCCATCGATTGCGGATCCGACGGTTTGAAGCCGCTGCGACCTCACTCGAAGAGACATTTAACGAAAAGGTCGGAGCGGAGACGTCGAAGTGGTGACCTAATCTTCCAACGGCAGGAATAACAGCGCAGGCTCCGATCGCAGGCGATCAACATAAGAGCGAACGTGCTGGACAGCTTTTCGAGGCGTCTCAGTTCTCGGGAGAAGATCACGGAGATAGGCGAGCGCCTCTATCGCGCGCTCGTTGAGATCTGCGTTCCGAAACTCGGTGATGATCTGTTCGGTAAGACTGCGCGCTTCTTTCATCTTGTCGGTGGCAATAAGGGCCTCGACTACGTCTAGGCCGACGAGGCCAGCGTCTTCCGGCATTCGTCTCGCCAGAAAATTCACCCGCAGTCGTTCTAGCAGATTGACGGCTCTCTCGAATTCTCCTTTGGCGAGGAGTACGTGCGCCAGACCCCAGTCGGGTTTGTCTGTAGTTAAACCGAGCTCAGCATGGAGTTCTCGAGCACGTTGAAGCGCGACGACCGCGTCACTTAGCCTACCGAGAAGGGCATATGCCTCGCCGAGATTGTTGTAGAGCCAAGCTAGAATGTGGATCTTGTCGGTTTTTTCATATCGTCTGAGAAGTTCTTCGTACTGAGAGCACGCAAAGTCGAGTTCACCCCGGTTTTGGTGCACGAGTGCTTTGGCCTGCTTCGTGATTGAGATCCGGTCCTCGTCGCCGAAGCTACAAAAGATTTCAGCGCACTCCTGGATTGTCCTTAAAGCTTCTTCGTCGCGTCGAACGAAAGTGAAGGCGTACGACCTCGTGAGTGCTACGCGGGCCTGATCGTGCAGCAGAGTGTTCTCTTCGGCGAAAACCCGCTGCGCAGCGTTGCACGCTCGTAGACAAGCTTCGTACGCGTTCTGGTAGAGGTGCACCCATGCGATCTCCTTCCACGCGTTTCCCTTCAGGCGTGCCGAAATGGGTGGTGGATAACTGGATTCAGGGATTCTCATCGCGAGAACTAGAGCCAGATGCTGCAGGGGAAGGCTTCTCAAGGGATTGGTTTCACAAATATTGCCGGCAGTTTCGCTAAGTTCCTGTACAAACCCCGCCGTCCGCCACCCCTCAGGAATCTCGATGTCGTCAACGGGCTCGCCTCCCGTTACCAGTCGTTCCACGATCGGCCGCGCCGCCTCCCTTTCTGCGGCGATTTGCTCCATCACATCGAAGAGTTGCTCTTTGGTTTCCAGTCCGGTGCTCATTTGTACCGCTCCCGCGCCTGTTTCAGGCAGCGTCCCACCAGTTTCTTCGCGTAGTTCGGAGTGGTGTGCAACTGCGCGGCGATCTCCGCGATGCTGTATCCCTCCATGTAGTGCAGGTGCAACGCAAGTTGGCATCGCGACGTCAGGCAGCCGAATACCTCCCTCGCCGCGATCTGATTCGGAAGGGAATCGATGATCGACGCGAATTCGGGGTCGGGCTCATTCACGATCTCCGGCGGCAACGCCACATCGCGTTCGCGCATTCGCAGGTAATGCCGTGATGCATTGCAGATCGCGCCGATGAACCAGGCGCGCGTCTCGCGCACGTCCTCCGGTTTCAGGAAGTACGTGAGGAAAATCTGATGCGCCAGCGTTTGCGCATCAGATTGCGAGATATGAAAACGTTCAACCGCCACCCCAATCATCACTGGTACATGCTCGTTGTACACCGCATCGAAATCGATACCGCAGCGCGATAACGCTGACGATGGTTTCTCCACGATGACGGTCAATCTGCGCAGCTCCTCGTAAAGGTGTGACTGAGAGAACAGAAACGATACCCCTCGGGGGCCCGAGGGTACCAATTTGGCGGGGACAGACACTCCTTCGTTAGAGCCGGTCCAAATCACATCGGACGACCGCTGAAGGGGGCGACATGTCTCGCGTGCGGTACTGGTCTGTTTGTTCGCTTTTCATTCTCGTATCGTCGGAAGCATCAGCCAACGTGACCGCGACCGCCGTGATCCCCGCCTCGGCGCCCCGAGGAGCGCACGCGGTCCTAGTGGGCACGGGGCTCGATGCTTCCGACGTTCCCGTCACCGTCGGTGCGATACCGGCAATCGTCGTGTCGAGAACGGCCACGCTCCTCGAATTTATCGTGCCGCAGACGGCAACGTCGGGTCCGGTCCGAATCGGAACCGTGGCGCTGCCCTTCACGCTGGCCGCCGATTCGACGTATGTCAACGCGGCGACCATCCTCGCCTCCGATCGAGCGCACGACACTCTCAAGGAACCAGTCGGAGCCGCGGTGCTCTTATCCGGTGTGGTTTTCGTCGCCGATCGTCTTCACCACCAGATCAAGCGGATCACGCCCGCCGGAGAGGTGTCGGCGTATTCAGGATTCAAGGAGCCGCGCGGCGTCGCGTACGACGCCACCCGCGACATTCTCTATGTCGCGGACACCGGCAATCATCTGATCCGCAAGATCGCGCCGGACGGAACGGTGTCGATGTTCGCCGGCTCGGGTCGTCCTGACGATTCCGAAGGAAGCGGCGCGCAGGCCAGCTTCAAGCAACCGAGTGGGATCGCCATCGATTCGATCGGCAACCTGTATGTCGCTGACACGGGCAACAACAAGATCAAGTCGATCACGCCGTCGGGCCTGGTCAAAACGATCGCCGGCGAAACACACGAAGGCTTCGCCAATGGGCCGGCACTCCAGGCGCTATTCAAGCAACCCGAGGGGATCGCTGTCGACGCGTTAGGAGTCGTCTACGTCGCTGACACGCTGAACAATGTCATTCGAAAGCTCGAGAACGGCGTCGTCAGCACTTTTGCCGGCACGGGCCACGACGGCACGGTCGACGGTCAACCGAACCTCTCTGAATTCAAGCAACCATCTGGGATTGCCCTCGATGAAGGAGGAAATCTCTGGATTGCTGATACAGGGAACAACGCGATTCGGAGGATCAGCCAGACGGTAACGACGATCGGAACGGGCAAACCGGGCTATATGGACGGGCCGCTCCCGGCTTCACAGTGGAAACAGCCCGCAGGCATCACCGTGGAAGGGGCGGTGTGGATCGGAGACACGAAGAATGACGCGCTTCGCGCGATCTATCCGTCGCTCGTTTTCAGCGATCTGTATCCCAGAAGTGGAGATCCGGGCGGCGGCACGAGCGTTCGCATCTTCGGCTCCGGCTTTGTTCCGGGCGCGATGAGTGTTGCGTTCGGCACCTCGCAGGCAACGAGCATCACATACGTTTCGTCAACCGAGCTTCTGGTGTCGACGCCGAGCGCACCAATCGGACGAGTCGATGTCAGGCTCACATCACCATCGGGCAGCACGACGCTACGCGATGCCTTTCGATATGAGCCGCCGTTCGTCTCGATCGTTGTGAGTCCGGCAGGAGCAACCATCGATCCCGGTCAGGATCTGCAGTTCAGGGCACAGGGTATTGCCTCGGACAACTCCATGACGGACATCACGACTCGCGTATCGTGGACGAGCTCCGCGCAAGGTGTGGCGATCATCTCACCCACAGGAATGGTCCATGCGGTTGCACCCGGAATGACGACAATTTCTGCGACTCTGGGTAGTTTGCTGCGCAGCGTCACGCTGAATGTTGCTCATCCCGAGCCGCTGCCGCCCGACCCATCATCTGTGGCCCCGCGACTCGATCTGACAATCGTTCAGACATTCGCGGACGAGATCCGATTTCTCTACAGCGGGCCCAATGCGATCCAAACTGGTGTTGCGGCTGGCGCGATCGACGATCGGCGAGCCACTGTGGTTCGAGGGGCGCTGCGCACTCGCGCCGGTCAGTCGCTTCCCGGCGTTCACGTCACCGCTGTCGGGCATCCCGAGTACGGTCAGACGCTCACACGCGCCGATGGCGTTTTCGACTTCGTGATCAACGGAGGCGGGACGTTGAGCCTGCAATTCGCGAAGAAAAACTTCATCGACGCGCAGCGAGCCGTCATCACCCAGTGGGGGCAGCAGGTCACGATCAGCGACGTCATTCTCATCGGTTACGACCCGCAAGTGACGGCGGTGACGATGGGAGCAGCGTCCGTGCAAGTGGCCCGCGCTAGTACGGCGACGGACCAGGACGGCTCCCGCCGCGCCACCGTCATTCTTCCGATCGGTACGACCGCAGTGCTGGCCCTGGTTGATGGGACATCGCAGGTCGCTCAGACGCTTAATGTTCGTGCGACCGAGCTCTCCGTTGGGCCCAATGGCGTGAACGCAATGCCGGCAGAACTCCCGCCGCAAAGCGCATACACGTATTGCGTCGAGCTCAGCGCCGACGAAGCAGTTGCCGCTGGAGCTGAGGTGCACTTCTCCAAACCATTGCCCGTCTATGTAGAGAACTTCCTCGGTTTTCCCGTCGGAACAGGCGTTCCAGTGGGCTACTTCGACCGGCGCCGCGCCGCGTGGGTGCCCGCGCACAATGGCGTGGTGCTGAAGATCGTTTCGATTACCAACGGCAGCGCAGATATTGATCTCGATGGCGACGGCAGTCCTGAGTCAGCAGCGTCTTTAGCAGCCGCGGGCATCGATGTTGCCGAGCAGCAGAAGCTGCCGAATCTGTACACTTCGGGGCAGACGCTTTGGCGCGCCGCAGTAACCCACTTTTCGCCTTACGACTTCAATTGGTCGTTGATTCCTCCGCCGGACGCGGTCACGCCCGCGCAGCCCCAGCCCAGTTACAATCCGCCTCCCTCGAGCCAGGATGGATCTGGCCGGGTGTGTCCTGCATCTGTCGTGAATTGCTACACGGCGACGGTCTACGAATCGATCCCGATCACAGGTACTCCCTTCTCACTCGAATACGACAGCTCACGGGTTGCGCCCACTCAGAACAGCATCACCGTCGCTCTCACCGGTGCTGCACTGCCTGCCTCGCTCAAACGCGTCGAACTGGCGATCGGCATCGCCGGTCGCACATTGCAGACAAGCTTCCAGCCGCAAGCGAACCTCTCCTACGACTTCACCTGGGACGGAACCGACATCTACGGACGGCATGTTCAAGGGGCGAGAGAGGCCTTCGTGTCGGTCACGTACGCATACGATCTTGTGTATGGGAGGCCAACAGGAAACGGGCGCGGATGGGCTGTCCTGTCGAGTCTCTCCACTGGCGTCCGCGGCCGCGGAGAAGCTCGATTCACGCAGAACTTCACGGTCCGCCTTGGCCACTTCGGTACGGAGCGCGCGGGTTTCGGCGGCTGGACTTTTTCCGCCCAGCAGTTCTACGACGGCCGAGGAGGGGCGATTTACGAGGCTGGTGGGGGACAGCGAAGCGGCGACGCGGCGCAGACGAAACAGCTCGCATTGTCGATGGCCGCCGGGAATATTGCGTTTGGATTCTCCGGCGATGGCGGCCCGGCGACGGCAGCGAGTCTGCGAGCGCCGAACTTCATTGCCGTGGGTCCCGATGGCTCGTTGTACATCTGCGACAACTATTTTTCCGGCGGATGCAAACGCATTCGAAGGGTCGACGCCAAATCCGGCATCATCGATACGATCGCCGGCAATGGTCAGGCTGGCTTCACTCCCGACGGAGGACTGGCGCTCGGCAATCCGATCTCTGCGAATCAAATAGCGGTTGGCCCGGATGGATCGCTGTACTTCGTCGATGCCTTCCGTGTGCGAAGCATCGTCGACGGATTGCTGACGACGATTGCTGGCAACGGCAACGCCGGATCCTTTTCGCCGCCGCCGGACGGTGCTTCGGCGACGCAGGTGGCGATCACGCCGCAAGGTCTCGCAATTGGTGCCGACGGCTCGGTTTACGTTTCGCTCTCATCCGGTGTGATTCGCGTATCGCAGGACGGGTTGATCACGAACTATGCGCCACTCCAATTTGTCACGGGGCTGGCAGTCGGACCTCAGGGGCAGCTGTATGCGGCCGATACGTTCAGCGTGTACGAGATCGGTACGGCAGGAATCAAGATCATAGCCGGACTTCCGCGCGGTTCTTCGGGGCACGACCTTCAGGACGGACAGCTTGCCACGAGTGGAGCGCTTTCCTATCCGGCGATGCTTGCTGTCGCTTCAGACGGAACTGTACTGGTGTCCGAGACCGGTCTGGCGCCCCGAATTCGGGCTATCGGTGCCGATGGGATCGCGACCACGTTGATCGGGACCGGCCGGTTTCCGCGGTATGCCGTTCCACAGGAAGGCCTGCTTGCCCGAGCGGCACCGATTGGACCGTGGGGAATAGCCGTGAGTCCGGACGGCAGCGTGTATGTCCTCGACCAGCAACTCAGCCTTGTGCGCCGCGCTGCGGGTGTTTTCCCTCCCGCTCGTCCGGGCGTCACCGCGATTCCTACGCCAGATGCGTCGGCGGCCTACATCTTTGAAAACGGACGGCATTCTTCGACCGTTGACGCGTTGACCGGCGTCACCTTGCTGACGCTCAGCTACGACTCGAACGGTTATCTGACGGGCCTTACAGATCTCGAGGGAAACGTGACCAGCATCAGCCGCGCTGCCGACGGAGGTCTGAAGGCGATCGTCGCGCCGGGAGGTCAGCAGACAATCATTCAGATGTCCGCTGGACGTTTGACCGGTGTCATCAATCCCGCAAGCGAAGCCTACGGCATCGCCTACAACGCAGCTGGACTGATGTCCGACCTTATCGACCCGCGCAGAGGGATTCACCATCTGACGTACGCGCGGGGACTGGTAACAAGGGACGAGGGCCCTGACGGGAGCTATTTCACTCTGTCGCGAAATGGATTGGGGCAGAACTACACTGTCACGCGAACAACTGCGGAAGGTCACGACCATCTCTACAAAGTTCAGTTGGCCGCGGACATCGCCGCCACTCGCGAGCATGATTTTTCCGACAGGACCTCAGTCAAGTTCAGGTTCGCAGCCGCGACAACCACCACCACGTCATCCAATGGAAGTTCACAGACGACGACTGATTCGCCTGATCCACGCTTCGGCATGGCCGCGCCATTTGTTGGCAGCGGTACGCTCAGCGGCGGCGGTAAGACGGCCAGCATCTCATCGACACGAACGGTGACCCGCGATCCGAGCAATCCGTTCAGTGTGGCGTCGTTGACGGAGACCGTTGCGCTAAACGGGCGGCGTTGGACCAGTGAATACGACGCCTCCAGCAGAACGACTCACATCACCACTCCGGCCGGCCGGAGCGCCATGTCCTCTCTCGACGCGAACGGACGTTTGGCATCGGTCTCACTCGCCGGCATCACAGCGGCGAGCTTCGCGTACGATTCTTTCGGACGGCTCGCACAAGTGCGGCAGGGGTCTCGAAATGTTGCATTCGCTTACAACAACAGGCACGAGCTGATCGGCATCACCGATCCACTCCAGCGTTCAATGCACTTTGATTACGATGCCGTCGGGCGAGTCACTTCGCAAACGTTGTCCGATGGTCGCGTGATCGGATACTCCTACGATGCGGCGAGCAATCTGACCTCACTCACGCCGCCCGGTCGCCCGAATCATTTGTTCTCCTATACGCCGGCGGATCTGGTATCGACTTACGAGCCACCGGCAGTCGCCTCTGGAGGCGTGACGCAGTTCAGCTATAACCGGGATCGGCAGCTCACACTGATCGCCCGTCCGGACGGCAAGGCGGTCTCGTTGTCGTACGACTCCGCCGGCCGCCTCGGCACATTGACGCTATCCCGCGGATCGTTCGGTTTCGGTTACAACACCGCCGGTCAGGTTAGCGGAGTAACGACTCCGGACGGTGGAGAGCTCGCCTACTTGTATAGCGGTCCGCTGTTGACCGGCGTGGCCTGGAAAGGGCCGGTTGTCGGATCGGTCAGCTTTGGCTATGACAACGATTTTCGATTAGCGAGCGAGAGTGCTGCCGGTTCACCGGTCGCCTATAGCTACGACGCCGACGGGTTGCTGATCAATGCGGGGCCCCTTACGTTGACGCGAGACGCTCACAATGGCTTTCTGACCGGCAGTACATTGGGTGTCGTTTCGGACTCGTGGACCTACAACAGTTTCGCGGAGCCGGCGAGCTACTCGGCGTTATCGCTGTTCGCTCAGCAATATGCTCGCGACGATGGCGGCCGCATTGTGCAGAAGAGCGAGACGGTGATGGGCGAGACGCACACGTTTGTCTATGGCTACGACACTGCCGGACGTCTCAGCAGCGTCATGCGCGATGGAGCGAATGTCTCTTCCTACACATACGACAGCAACGGCAATCGTCTGCCGGGAACCTATGACGCCCAGGATCGAATGCTGGCGTACGGCGGAGCGACATTCACATATACCGGGAACGGCGAGCTGGCGTCGAAGGCCGACGAGTCAGGTACGACAGCCTACAATTACGATGAGCTGGGAAATCTTACGCAGGTGAGCCTCCCGACCGGGAAGGTGATCGAGTACGTGATCGACGGCCAGAATCGCCGCGTGGGGAAGAAGATCGCCGGCATCATGGTCCGTCAATGGCTCTACGGCGATGCTCTGCGCATCGTCGCTGAGCTCGATGGCACTGGTGCGGTGATCAGCCGTTTCGTTTACGCATCGCGACCGAATGTTCCCGACTACATGATTCGCGGCGGCGTCACCTACCGCATCATCTCCGATCACCTCGGCTCACCGCGCGTGATCGCCGACAGCGCGACCGGCGCCGTCGTGCAACGAATGGACTTCGACGAGTTCGGGAACGTCGTCGCCGACACGAATCCCGGATTCACACCATTCGGCTTCGCCGGAGGGCTCTTCGACGGCGACACGAATCTCGTTCGCTTCGGCGCGAGGGACTATGACCCCCGGGTCGGGCGGTGGACGGCGAAGGATGCGGCGCTGCTTACAAGCGGGACTAACGTTTACGTCTATTCGTTCGGTGACCCTGTGAATTTCGTTGATACGAACGGTCGCGAACCGATCACTGTCGCGATTCTCACCGGCATTGCCATTCGTGCTGGAGTGGGAGCTGCGGCGGGCGCCCTTGGTGATCTGATCGGACAAGCCGTGGCTAATCACGCATCGGGGCGTGGATGGTTCGAGTGCATCAATGGCAGACAGATCGGAGTCTCTGCGCTCGCTGGCGCAGGCATTGGCGTGCTAGGGCCGGTCAGCGTGCCTGCAGCGGCGGCTGCCGGCGCGCTCTTTAACACGCTTGGATACGTCGCGAGCGACAAAGATCCAAATCTCATAGGCGCCGCATACTCAGCAACTATCGGCGGGCTCGGCGGTACGGCGGGAAGAATCGCTGAGCAAAGTATCGCGGCGGCGCTTCCAGTTCCGTCGTTGCGCTACTATGAGGGTACATATTTCCGCCTCAGAGATACACGCGCGGCGACGACAGGCCAATCATTTGGTCTCGGAGTTGGCCAGAGCGTTATTACGAGCTACAACGACCAATCGCGGTGCGGATGTCAATGACAGAAACCAAGGACAATGCGGATGCTGCGACCGTGGCGCCGAATCGCAAAGAAGCGCTGATCAAGTTGACTCGTGCGATATTCGTGTTTGTCAATATCCTGGCAGTTCCGTACTACGTTCAGTTAGCAAATCAGCTCATGGCGAGCGAAGGATTTGCGTCAGGCTCCGCTCGTCACGTCGGCATAATCGCCGCGATCACTTGCGCGACTGGTTGGCTTATATCCTGGAGAGTCG
>DATBRZ010000058.1:0-40802 GCA_036560025.1 Gemmatimonadaceae bacterium
GCTCGAGTTTACTGCGCGGAACGACTGTCGACCGCTGGTTTCTTCGTGACTGAGGAAACGTTCACGTTTTCCTCGCGGCCGGCCCGAGTGATACCTCCAGCGGCTGGAATATTCGCTTCGCTCATGGCGTTTCTTGCGGCACATCTTGCCCTCGGCCACGACAGCCCGTTGCTCGCGCTCCTCGTGCTCCTGGCGGCGATCGTGCTCGCAGCATTCGAATTTCGCGGAGTCTTCGGAAATCAAGCCAAAGCAGGCATCGGAAACGAACGGAGCGCAAATCTGATCGCGACTCGCGGGACACCTCGAGTGTGGCTCGTCGCGCATGTCGATTCGAAGTCCCAGACGATTCCAATGCTGCTCCGAGTCGCGAGTGTTGTCGGATTGGTCGCTGGCACCGCTCTCCTGCTTTTCGTTTTTGTCGCGGGAATCGTATTGAAGCCGTTAGGGAATACGGATGTTGTTCGAAGTCTCGATCCCATCATCGTCGGTTTGACGCTTCTCGTAGTAGGGTCGTCGCTGCCGCTCGCATTCTGCTGGATCGGCAACCGTTCGCCGGGAGCACTCGATAATGCGAGCGGCGTTGCCGCGGTTCTGCTCGCGGCGGACGCAACGTCCGGCGACGGTCTGGGAGTTCTGATCTCTTCGGCTGAAGAAGTCGGGCTGGCCGGGTCGCGCGCATTTGCAGCATCGCAAGACCCGGGCGTCGCGATCAACTGCGATACAATCGACGACCACGGCCAATTCGTGGCGTTCCGAGGCGGAAGTCGCGAGAAAACGGCCGCCGATGCGCTGCTCGGCGCCGCTCGCATGTTAGGGATCGACATTCGCTCGCGCGCCTCGTTGCCAGGCGTAGTAACGGACGGTACCGCACTCGCTCGGGCCGGATGGGATGTTGTAACACTTTCCAGGGGAAACCTCGCGACGCTCACCCGCGTACATACATCGAGAGACACCGCTGAGCGAATCAATGGTACGGGAATCGCGCTCGCTGCCCGTCTCCTGACTGCAACAATCGAGGAGCTCGCCTGATGGCAATCGTCCTGCTCGCTGCTGTTCTCCTGATCTCGCTCGCCCTCATTGCGCTCGGACTTCCGGGTCTGTGGGTCATGATCGCGAGCGCGGTGGCGTACAACATCCTCGTCGGCACCACTCCGATAAGCTGGCTCACGCTCGTCGGCATTACGATTCTCGCCGTAATTGCTGAGATCATCGAGTTCACGCTTGCCGGGAAATACGCGCGCAAGTACGGCGGCTCCAAGCGCGCGAGCTGGGGCGCGATCATCGGTGGAACTCTTGGCGCAATCCTTGGATTCCCGGTGCCGATCGTTGGTCCGCTGATCGGTGCATTCATCGGATCGTTCGCCGGCGCGTTGGTTGGGGAACTGTCGCAGGGAACAGCTCGACGGGAAGCGACACGTGTTGCCACTGGCGCTCTGATCGGCCGCGCCGTCGCTACTGCGATGAAGATGGGAGTCGGGTGCGCGATCGCATCGTGGATTTTCTTCGCCGCCATGGGCTAGGTACAACTAGAAACGTAGACAGTCACCGGTCCGAGGGCTTGGTAAGTACAGGTCGCCAGAACCGAGTTCAGGCTCGAGCCTCAACTCGCCGCTGGCGACCTTTGGTTACTATCCCCTCGGACCTGTGACTTTCTATTTTGAACTTGCGCTTTCCTCTCCCCAAAAATGTTCGACTCGAAAACCCGGACAATCGTCGTAGTCGGTGCGCAGTGGGGGGATGAGGGGAAGGGCAAGCTCGTCGACGTCCTCGCCGAAGGTGCGGACTGGGTCGTTCGGTATCAGGGCGGAGCGAACGCGGGACACACAGTCCAGATCGGCGAGAAATCGTTCGTCCTTCATCAGATCCCGAGCGGAATCCTGCATCCGCACGTTCACTGCGCGATTGGAAACGGTGTCGTCCTTGATCCCGAGACGTTATTCACGGAGATCGACGAGCTCACAGCCGATGGAATCGATCTCACCGGCAGGCTCTTCATCAGCGATCGCGCGCATCTGGTCCTCCCGTATCACAAGCTGGTGGATTCGCGAAGCTCAGCGAGCCGCGAGATCGGAACGACCGGGCGAGGGATCGGACCCGCGTATGAGGATAAGATCGCGAGGCGAGGCGTGCGGGCGCTGGATCTGCGAAATCCGGAGCGGTTGCGAGCGCTGGTCGAGCGCGGCGTAGCGCACGCGAATGCGTTGCTTGCCGCAGCCCAGGTCCGTGACCGCGCTGACACGGGGGCGACGGTCGAATTGCTGGAGGGTCTGGCAGAGCGAATGCTGCCGCTCACGGCCGACGTCGGCCTCACAATTCATCGCGCGATCGGCGAAGGCGCGGCCGTGCTGCTCGAGGGCGCGCAGGGTTCACTCCTCGACATCGATCATGGCACCTATCCATTCGTAACGTCGAGCAGCACCACATCGGGCGGCGCGGCGATCGGCGTCGGAATCGCCCCGAGCGCGATTCACGCTGCGCTGGGCATCGTAAAGGCGTACACGACCCGCGTGGGGAACGGTCCGCTTCCAACTGAGCTCGGGGAAGCCGATGCCGCGCGAATGCGCGAGCTAGGCAACGAATTCGGCGCAACGACGGGGCGCCCGCGCCGGTGCGGCTGGTTCGATGCCATCGTCGTGCGCTATGCAGCGCGTGTCAACGGACTCACCGGGCTTGCGGTGACGAAGCTCGACGTGCTTGACACCTTCGACAGAATCGCGCTGTGCACCGGCTACGTTGCGGACGGTGAGCTCTTCACGGAATTCCCCGGCGATCCTGACATTCTGGAAAAAGCTCAGCCGCGCTATGAATGGCTCGACGGGTGGGCAGAGTCGACCAACGGCGCGCGATCGATGAGCGATCTGCCATCACGGGCGCGACGTTATCTCGACATGATCGAGGAATTGTCCGGAACGCCGATCTCGCATGTCAGCGTCGGAACGAGACGGGATCAGATAATCGAAGCTTAGAGTCCGGACTCAGGACTAAACGCCATCGACGATCGACGACTAATTGCGAATTGCGAATGGGCGGAACTGCGCGTGTCTTTCCGCTCTCCTCGGTCCGTACAAAGTCGTCGATCGTCGATGGCCGTTAGTCCTGAGGCCGCAATCCTTTCCACCTTCGAATCTATATTTAGCAGCTTATGCCCAACCACCCTGACGTGATGGACAAGCTCGTGTCGCTATGCAAGCGGCGCGGGTACGTGTTCCAGTCCTCCGAGATCTACGGCGGCACGGGATCGGTGTGGGACTACGGTCCGCTTGGGGTAGAGCTCAAGCGAAATCTCCAGGATCGCTGGTGGCGCGCCATGGTCAGGCAGCGCGACGACATCGAGGGACTCGACAGCGCGATTCTGATGCATCCGCGCGTGTGGGAAGCGAGCGGACACGTTGCTGGATTCGTGGATCCACTCGTCGACTGTCGAAACTGCAAGAAGCGCTTTCGCGCCGATGACCCCAAGATCAAGGGTACTCCCGGCAAACCCGACGCGCAGTGTCCTGCTTGCGGCATGAAAGGAACGCTGAGTGAGCCGAGGCAGTTCAACCTCATGTTCAAGACTTTCATGGGACCGGTCGAGGACTCGGCATCGATCATCTACCTCCGTCCCGAAACAGCTCAGGGTACGTACGTCAATTTTCTCAATGTTCAGCAGTCGACGCGTCAGCGCATTCCGTTCGGCATCGCGCAGATCGGCAAGGCGTTTCGCAACGAGATCACGCCCGGAAACTTCATTTTCCGAACGCGCGAGTTCGAGCAGATGGAGATGCAGTTCTTCGTCGAGCCCGGCACCGACATGAAGTGGTTCGAGTACTGGAAGGAAGAGCGAATGAAGTGGCACCGCGGGCTGGGACTCGACGAGAGCCGCCTCCAGTTCCATCAGCACGGAAAGGATGAGCTCGCGCATTACGCGCGGGCAGCGTTCGATGTGCAATTCGATTTCGGAGGATCACTCGGATTCCAGGAGATAGAGGGAATTCACAACCGCGGCGACTTCGACCTCTCGCGACACCAGGAGTATTCCGGGAAGAAACTCGAGTACTTCGACCATGCCGCGAACCGGCGGTACGTGCCGTTCGTCGTGGAGACTGCTGTGGGTCCGAATCGCACGCTTCTCGCTCTCCTCGTGAACGGATACCGCGAGGAAAGCGTCGCGGGAGAGGAAGAGGGACGCACCGTGCTCGGCCTGCATCCTGCACTTGCTCCGATCAAATCCGGCGTTTTTCCACTAGTGAAAAAGGACGGCATGCCAGAAATGGCTCGGCGAATCGCAGACGACGTTCGCGCATCGTTCCCGGTTTTCTATGATGACAGCGGGGCGATCGGACGCCGCTACCGCCGACAGGACGAAATCGGAACTCCGTTCTGCATTACCGTCGACGGTGAATCTGCGGGAGACGACACCGTCACTGTTCGCGAGCGGGATACGCTCAAGCAGGAGCGAGTTGCAACCGGCCAGCTGGCCAGATACATCGAGGAGCGAATCGCGGCGTGACCGCTCTTACTCTCGAGCGACTCCGCGCTGACGGACAGTCGTTCAGCGAAGAGATCTCTCGCGAGGGCTATCTGGCGCACGCGGGGCACAAGCCCAACGCTGAGCTGAAGCCAATCTACGAGCGATACACTCACGTCCTCGGAAGGGATGCGCTGAACCTGGCGCTCGATCTTTTTCGCTCGACGGAGAAAGGATCAGAGGACCACCGTTCAGCGCGGTATCTCCTCGAGTGGCAAGTCGAAGCGCAGGCATCGCGATCTCTCGCCGAGCTGGACGAGCGGGAGATCGCGTGGGAGAGCTCAGCGTACGTCGAGACGGAGGATGGGCGGCAGGTACAGTATCAGGCCGCATCGATCGAAATCGCGAACGAGCCGGACCGAAGGCGTCGTCTCGCACTGGATGAGGCGCGCGCAGCCCTCGTGGAGCTCGAGCATTCCCCGCTCCGGCTCGAGCGACTGCGTCGCGAAAAGGAATACGTCGAGTCGCTTGGCGTCGCCTCATCATACAATGACGCCTTCGAGGAGATAACGGGTGTATCGCTCGACAAGCTGGCGGCTGACTGCTCCCAGTTTCTGGCCGACACCGAACCGATCTGGGACGACATTCTCCCCAGCTTCCTCAGGCGATCGGTGGGAATCAGCACCGACGAAGCAACCCGAGCCGACGCGCTCCGCCTATTGCGAGCCGCCGAGTACGATGGTGCTTTCCCGGGGACGTCGCTTCAGTCTGCGATTCGCCGCCAGCTGACTGAGATGGGTCTCGATCCCGATGTGGGCGGGCGAATTGTTTACGACGTCGGCGACAGGCCGGGAAAACGAGCTCGCGCCTTTTGCGCGCCTACTCGTGTTCCGCAGGAGGTGTATCTCGTCCTTCGCCCCCATGGCGGACAGAGCGATTACACCACGCTGCTTCACGAAGCGGGTCACGCGCTCCACTTCGCGAATGCGCGGGCCGACTATCCGTTCGAATTCCGCTGGCTGGGCGACAATTCAGTGACCGAATCGTATGCGATGCTGTTCGATCACAGGATGCAGGACAAGGGGTGGCTTCTGCGGTACACGCAGCTCGGAAAGACGCGGATCGACGATTTTCTCAGAATGGCGGGGTTCGAGGAGCTGCATTTCATTCGGCGCTACTGTGCGAAGCTTCTCTACGAGCTCGAGGCATACGCATCGACCAGCGACTGGCGCGAGCTGCCCGACCTCTACGTGGAGACTTTGACAGACGCAACGACATTTCAGTATCGCACGGCCGATGCGTTCGTCGACTTCGATCCTCGCTTCTACTCCACCAGGTATCTTCGCGCTTGGCAGTTGCAATCGACGATCAATGAAGTTCTCGTCGAGAAGTTCAACAGCGACTGGTTCCGCAATCCCGCAGCTGGCCCGTGGATGGTCGCGAATCTGTGGTCCGAGGGGCAGCGGGAGACAGCAGAGGAAATTGCCGCGAGGATTGCTCCGCAGGGCGGAGGCTTGAGTTTCGGACCACTCGTCAGAAACGTCGAGAAGCTGCTTGAATCCTGACTGGAGCGCCGTCGAAGCCGAGACGATCTCGCAGCTTCAGGCGCTCATACGCTTCGACACCACGAATCCACCCGGCAATGAGCTGCCTCTTGCGCGGCATATCGCCCGTCAGTTCGACGGTGCGGGAATCGAAAACCAGCTCCTCGTTGCTTCCGCCGCACGCGCGGCGCTTATCGGCAGGCTGCGCGGGACGGGCGCGAAGCGGCCGATAATCCTCCTCGCCCACATGGACGTTGTCGGCGTCGAGGCGGACAAATGGTCGTGCGATCCATTCGGCGGGATAGTTCGAGACGATTATCTGTACGGCCGCGGAGCAATCGACGACAAGGGAATGCTCGCCGCGAACCTGATGACGATGCTTCTGCTTCAGCGCGGGCTCGACAGCGGAAGTCCGAAACTCGAACGCGACGTCGTCTTCGTTGCTACTTCTGACGAGGAAGCGGGCGGCGAGTGGGGAATCAAGTGGATCGGCGAGCACCACAGCGAGCTTCTCGACGCGGAATTCGCGATCAACGAGGGCGGAAGAACGCGCATCATCGGTGGCGGCCGAAGGTATCTCGCGATTCAAACTGCTGAGAAGATTTCTCACATGGTAACGCTGACCGCCCGTGGGCCAGCCGGACACGCGGCTGTTCCTCTTCCGGACAATGCGATCATGCATCTGGCGCGCGCTCTCGCGCGATTGAGCTACTACCTCGAGCCGGTGGTTCTTACTGAAACCACTCGGCGGTTTTTCTCGGAGCTGTCTCGCATCTGGCCCGACGAGAAGGAAAGTGTGGCGATGCGCACGCTTGGATCCGGTGATTCGACTGACATCGATGACGCGGCTGCGGTTTTGTCCTCGACGCCGGTGTTCAACGCCGTGATGCGCAACGGCTTTTCAGCGACTCTGGCGTCGAGCGGCGTTCAAGGCAACGTGATCCCGGCCGAGGCGACTGCAGCGCTCAACGTTCGAACGCTGCCGGGGCAAAGCATCGAAGATGCGGTCTCGAGACTTTCAACCGTCGCCGACGAGCCTTCAGTGGAGTTCACGATATCGGCGAAGGGTGAGGAAGCGCCGCCGTCGGATCAGTCCTCGGCGATGTTCCACGCTATTGCTCAATCAGCGCAGGAGCTCGATCCGCAGCTTGCCATCGTGCCCTATCTCAGCACCGGCGTCACTGACAGCGCATACCTGCGGCGTCGCGGCGTAAACTGCTACGGCATACTTCCGTTCCCCATGGAACGGGGCGACGAAGAAAGAATGCACGGACACGATGAGCGAGTCCCCCTGAAATCTCTGCATTTCGGCACGCGACTCATTTACGAGTCGGTGCGGCGCGTTGCATGCAGCGCGATTCATTAGATTCACCGCTCATTCGCTAAATCTCCGACTCTAACACCACGATGACCTCACCAGCCGTGTCCCAGCAGAGACGAACCGTTCAGGAGACAATGACCACTGCCAGCGGAGCGGACGTTCTCGAAGAAGCCAAACGCTTCTTCGCAAGGCAGAACGGTGTTTATGCTGCGTTCCCTGAGCAGGAAGGTCCCACTCACGTGACGCTGCGTGGTCAGGGCGGCGAAGAGGTTGTGATTGCCGTGAGCGGCAGATCTCCGACGCGAGTGACCGGCTCGACATATCTGTTTGATCAGCAGGTCGCGCGGTTCCTGCAATCTCTGCCTCAGGCGGGCGCTGACGGCGTTATCGAGCTGGGTGGACAGACTCCCGACGACAGGGGAAGCGCGTGAGCGTTCCGTTCGTAACAAGCCTGAGAACGGCCGGCGACCCGATCAAGGTTGGCGATTCGGACAATCCGCTGCATATCCGTGTTCAGGTTGCCGATCTCTGGGATTCTGTACGCGTCGATGCTGGTGGAGACCAACCCGTCACCGCTGTGAAGCGCGCGGCGCTCGCAGAGTTCTATCCGGACGGCGGGGTAGATCCCGATGAGCTGGTTGTCAGACTGCATGGGTTCGAGATTCTCGATGAAGCGAAGAGTCTCCTCGACTGCAGCGTCCGCGACGGCTCCATTCTTCTCCTGGTCTCACGGCGGCGCCGGCCGGTCAGATAAAGCGACAGTCGGGTGGCGGTCGCATTCATATCGCACTCCGACTGTGGCCGTCACGACACCGGCTGGGGACATCCGGAGCATGTTGGCCGGCTTCGCGCGATTACACGCGCGCTCAGCGCATCGCCGTCTCTGTTCCACTCTGTCGAGCAGATCGAAGGCAGACATGCAACTGCCGGCGAGCTGTCGCTCGCGCATTCGCCCGCATACATCAAATCAATCGAGCGGCTGTCGGCTGCGGGCGGCGGACACCTCGATTCCGACACCGTTGTCAGTGAGGGAAGCTGGAGCGCGGCGACGGCCGGTGCTGGATGCGTGCTCGACGCTGTGGATCGAGCCATGGCTAGCGGCGATCGAAGCTTCTGCGCGGTGCGACCTCCCGGTCATCACGCTCTCTCGAGTCGAGGGATGGGCTTCTGCCTCTTCGGCAACGTCGCGGTAGCGGCCCACTACGCGCATAAGAAACACAGCGCGGAAAGAGTGCTGATAGTCGATTGGGACGTTCATCACGGAAACGGCACTCAGGCCCTCGTGGAGTCCGAGCCGGACATCCATTTCGTCTCGATGCATCAATGGCCGTGGTATCCGGGAACCGGCGCCGCGCACGATCGGGGCCCGCATCGAACCGTATGGAATGTTCCGCTGCCGGCGGGACTTCCTCCGGAGAGCTATGTCGGCGCCTTCGATAAGGCGATCGATCAGGCGACCGTGGGATTTGCGCCTGATCTCATTCTCATCTCCGCCGGCTTCGATTCCCTCGCTGGAGATCCTCTCGGCGGATTCACTCTCGAGATTGACCACTTCGTTGCCCTTACGCGCTCGATTGTCGAGCGTGCTCGCGCGTGGTGTGGCGGCCGCGTCGTCAGCTCCCTCGAGGGTGGGTACGCCCCCGAGCGAACAGCCGCCGCCGCTCTCGCCCACCTCGTGGCACTCGGCTGAACGGACAATTCAGACTGCCTCAAATGGGCCTTCTCCACTAGCTTGTTCGTCGGAATGACAATCGTGAAGGACAGCTACGATGGATGACCGGTCGACGGCGGCCAGCCTGTTCGCGCCTGCCGAGGCGGTGCCACCCAGCGTGCCGGCGGATGCCGGCGGTCCCGCGGTCGACTCCTCGAAGTACAGCTGCTTCCACGAGGAGTCGGGACGAGTACTGGAGCATCTCTCCGACGAAGAGATCGTGCGGGTCGTGCAGTCGGGGAAGGGAACGCTTTGGGTCGACATTGATTTCCGCGACACGGAGCGAATGCGGCTCCTGACCGATGCGTTCCACATTCATCCGCTAGCGATAGAGGACAGCCTCAATCCCAACTCGCGGGTGAAGATCGAGGAGTACAGCACCTTCCTCATCCTGATCGTGCGAACCATCGCCTGGATCGAGGAGACGGAGGATCCCTACGACATCGAGACAGTGAATCTCACCTGTTTCCTCGGCAAGAATTATCTGGTGACCGTTCACGGCGCACAGACGCGGCCGGTCGAGATGACCCTCGAGCTGATCCACAAGAATCCCGACCTGACCTCGATGGGACCTGCTCGACTGATGCACGCAATCGTTGATGAATCGGTCAACGCCTACTTTCCGATCATCGATCGTCTCGACGAATTCATGGACGATATCGAAGACCGCGTCTTCGCCAGCTTCGACAAAGCAGCGTTGCGCGAGATCTTCAGCGTCAAGCGACTCGTCCTCTCGTTGAGGCGGCACCTGGCCCCCGAGCGAGACGTTTTCAGTGTCCTGACAAATCGCCCCAGCACCCTGCTGACTCTCGACACCCAGGTCTATTTCAGGGACATCTACGACCATGTCCTGCGAATCAACGACGCGCTCGAGACATACCGGGAGTTGCTCAGCAACACCCTCGACAGTTACTTAACGCAGGTATCGAATCGCCTCGGTACCGTGACGAAGGCGCTGAGCGTAGTCGCAACCGTGTCGCTCCCGTTCGTGGTGATCAGCGGCATGTGGGGGATGAACTTCACGCACCTTCCGCTGCAGGGCGCGAGAAACGGCTTCTGGATAATGCTCGTGGTACAGCTGGGTATCGGCGGACTTCTCGTCGCCGGATTGAAATGGCGCAAACTCCTGTAAAGGCGCTGCGACTCTTTGGAGTCGCGACGGTAGACTCTCCGTCGACCCATAGTTTAGCCGAAGGCACCGCGCTCATCTCCTTTCGCTCGCTCGCGGCCATCGTTGCGCCGAGCAGCTACACCCGCGCGACGCTCAACGAGGAAGAGCTCGGCGAATACACGCGGATACTGGAGGAAGTGCAGTCTGCGGGGTCAGTCGTCCCCGCTCCGCCGGGAACTGTATTTCGCTCACGCGAGAATCTCGCTCGATGGCTCGAGCTCCATTACTTCACGCTGACGCAAGCGATCGGCTACGTCGACGGGCATGCTCAAGCGCGCGTCACGGTAGCCAAGGCTCCTGGGGTCGACGCCGACGATGCGACACCCGACGAGATCAAGGAAAGCTCGAGGCAGCTGCGGAGTACGGCAGCCGAGAGCATGAGGGTTCTGAGGGGTCAGGCGTCGGCCACGGTCTCCCTGCCGCTGCCCGATGACGATACCAACACGGTCGCTCAGGCGTCGTTTCTGGTAAACGTCGAAAAATGGCCACTGTTTACCGAACTGGTTGGCAAGGAAGATCAGCGCCACACCGATCTGGATTTCCGTCTGACGGGCCCGTGGCCGCCTTATGACTTCGTGAAGATGGAATTCGGGGGATAGCGATGTTCTGCCCTGATTGTGGATCATGGAACAGGTCGTCGGCCGCGCGCTGTCTTCGCTGCGGCGAGCTGCTGCCTGTCGTTGTGAACAAGTCGTCGCAGCCTCCGGATCCCGCGATCTCGGCGCTTCGTCAGGTTACCGGCGGCCGCTACAGCATCATGCATCGCGTCGGCGAGGGCGGAATGGCCAACGTCTATTACGCGCTGCACGTCGCGCTGGACTGTCCGGTCGTGATCAAAGTGATGCATCCGCATCTCGCGCGCGATTCGGACATGCGGGAGCGCTTCAGACGTGAAGCAGAGTCTGCCGCGCAGCTCGTTCATCCGCATATCTGCGGCATTCGCGACTTCGGCTGCGTCGGCGATCAGGTCTATCTCGTCATGCCTTATCTGGCACGGGGGACGCTGGCGGACCGGATCAACAACCGCCGCTCATTCCCTCCCGAGAAAACGGCCGCGATCGCGGCGCAGGTTGCCTGCGCTCTCGACTACGCCCACCGTCATGGGCTCGTCCACCGGGACATCAAGCCGGACAACATTCTATTCGACGAGGACGAAAATGCTCTGGTGACGGATTTTGGCATCGCCACCGGACATTTCCGCGCACGGATGACGGGGACGGGGAACGTGATGGGAACGCCGCATTACATGTCACCAGAGCAGGCGCGCGGGAAGCTGCTCGATGGGAGGAGCGATATCTACGCGCTCGGCGTCGTGATGTACGAGACGCTCCTCGGATTTCCGCCGTTCGACGGCGCAGACGGATACTCGATCAGCTACAAGCACGTCACTGAGACGGCCGCTGCGCCTGACGTGGTCGATTCACGGGTTCCCGTCCAGCTCTCCGCGATCGTAATGAGGTGTCTCGCGAAGCGCGCGAGCGACAGGTATCAACGAGGCTACGAGCTCGCCGACGCGCTCATCGGGTATCTCTCGACCGCAGCGGTGCCCGATGATCTCCGCCTTGCCTGGGGCGCGCGCATAACTACACCGAAAAGCGCGGTGGCGCAGGCGGCCGGCGGGTGAGAATCTCGCACGAGGTAATCAACCTCGAAACGCGACATCCGTTCGTAATCGCCCGGGGCGGATATGCCGCTCACGAAAACGTTGTCGTCAGTCTTCGCGATGAAAGCGGTGTTGAAGGGCTCGGCGAGGCTGCGCCGAATCGCTACTACGGCGAGTCCGTGGCAACTGTGGTCGCTGCGCTCGAGCAGTTTGCGCCGGTGCTCGCCCGTGCCGATGCGTGGTCTCTTGAAACGATCGAAGCCGAGCTCGAGCGTGCCCTCAAGCAGAATGGCTCGGCCAAGAGTGCCGTGAGCGCGGCGCTGCACGACATTGTCGGTAAGCGGCTTGGTATCCCCGTTTGGAGACTATGGGGACTCGATCCCGCGGACGCGCCGCTTTCGAGCTTTACTATCGGGATTGCCGATAACGACGGGCTTCGGAAGCGGGTCGCTGATGCGGCGCGATACCCCATTCTCAAGCTTAAGCTCGGTACGGATCGGGACACCGAGATCGTGAGAATCGTGCGGGAGGAAGCCGGAGCAAAGCGATTGTGTGTGGACGCGAATGCTGCGTGGACCGCGACAGAAGCAATCCGCATGATCGACTTTCTGCGCGATCACGACGTCGAGTTCGTAGAGCAGCCGCTGCCGGCGCACGACATCGACGGACTTCGGTTCGTTCGCGAGCGAGCCAGTGTCCCGATCATCGCCGACGAGTCGTGTCTCGTGTCCACCGACATTCCTCGATTGGCGGGCGCCGTCGACGGCATCAACATCAAGCTCGCGAAATGCGGAAGTCTTCGCGAAGCCGTTCGCATGGTGCATGTCGCGAGATCGCATGGATTGTCGGTGATGGCAGGCTGCATGATCGAATCGACACTCGGGATTTCCGCCATCGCCCAGCTTGCTCCGCTCGTGGATTACGCGGATCTCGATGGTGCAGCTCTGATCGCCAACGATCCATACACCGGTGCACGAATGGACGCGGGTCGAATTCTCCTCTCAGATGCGCCCGGCCTTGGTGTAACGGCAAGAGCGGAGTCTTCGCGAAGAGCGGCCGCCGGCGGTCGCTGAGCAGATGCCCGGTGAAACCGGGAAGCTGGTCGAGGTCGCGCTCCCTGTCCCACTGTTCCAGACCTTCACCTACGCACTCGACCCTGAATCGAAACGGATTCCGGTCATAGGATCCCGTGTGCTGGTTCCACTTCGGACCGGGCGCGAGATAGGAATTTGTCTCGGTCCGTCGGACGGCACTCCGCCGAAACGAACTCGCCGGATAATTGACGTTCCCGACGAAGAGCCGGTGCTCAATGAAAAAATGATCCGGCTTTGCCGATGGATGTCGGAGTACTATTTCGTTCCCCTAGGGGTTGTCATGCGGAGCGTGCTGCCGGCGATGCTCACCGGGGCGGGCCAGCCGCAGCCGAAGCGGAAGACGCGTCGCACCGTTCGCCTCCGGCAGGATCTTCCAACCCTCACTCAGCGTGAGAAGGCATTCGCGCGATCGCCGCAGCAGCGTGCGCTGTTCGAGCTTCTGGAGACGCTCGGTGGCGCGAGCCCAATCGAGCATCTACTTGAGCGGCTCGCTTTCTCCCCTTCAGTGCTGAAGGGACTCGAGAAGCGCGGCCTGATCGAGATACTCGCCGAAGAAGTGGAACGGGATCCGTTCGCTGCGCGAATAGTCGGCCGAGGTCCGGTGCTCATTCCGACCGATCGCCAGCGCGCGGCGATCGATACCCTGTGCTCTGCGAACGCAGGTGATGTCTTTCTGCTGCACGGTGTGACGGGCAGCGGAAAGACGCTCGTGTATCTCGAGTTTCTGAAGAAGGTTGTCGAGCAGGATCAGAAAACAGCGATAGTGCTTGTTCCGGAAATCGCGCTGACGCCGCAAACAGTGGATCGATTCCGCGCGGTTTTCGGCGATTCAATCGCTGTCCTTCATTCCGCGCTCAGCGACGGCGAGCGGTACGACGCGTGGCTCGGACTCAAGCGAGGCGAAAAGCGGATTGCTGTTGGCGCGCGATCCGCCGTTTTCGCCCCACTCGACAATGTCGGAGCAATCGTCGTCGACGAGGAACACGAGACGAGCTACAAACAAGGTGAGACTCCGCGATATCACGCGCGCGAGGTAGCGATTGTTCGAGCGCGTGAGGAAGGCGCGATCGTAGTGCTTGGCAGTGCCACTCCTTCGGTGGAAAGCTGGGCGAACGCGGCAGCAGGCAAGTACGGGTTGCTGTCGCTGCCGGATCGCGTCGGAGGCGGAAAGCTGCCTCGAGTAGAGATCGTCGATCTGCGCGCCCGCGGCCGGAATGGCGCCACCGAGACGGCGGCAGGTTCTACAGCGCCCATAAGAGAGCGACTCGACGGTGCAATCCGAGAGACGCTGTCGAAGGGCGAGCAGACAATTCTCCTGCTAAACCGGCGCGGATACTCGGCGTTCATTCAATGCATCGACTGCGGGAACGTCGTCGTGTGTCCGAACTGCAGCATCACGCTCACGTATCACCGCACGCCGGAGCGGCTGCTATGTCACTACTGCGGCCACAGCGAGCAGGTGAATCCCACATGCACTCAATGCGGCGGGCGGTCGATGCGTCAGCGCGGGCTCGGCACTCAGCAGGTGGAGCGATTCCTCTACGACCGTTTCCCCACGGCACGCATTGCCCGGATGGACGTCGACACGACGAGCGGCAAATGGGCTCACGCCGAAATCCTCGACCGCGTCGCATCGCGCGAAATCGACATACTCCTCGGCACGCAGATGATCGCGAAGGGACTCGATTTCCCGAACGTGACGCTGGTCGGAGTGGTCGACGCCGACGTCGGAATCAATCTTCCTGATTTTCGCGCGTCGGAGAGATGCTTTCAGCTCCTGAGTCAGGTTGCGGGCCGCGCAGGCCGCAGCGAAAAGGGCGGCCTCGTGATCATACAAACCCGCGTGCCTACGCATCACGCAGTCGTTTGCGCCGTGACGCACGATTACGAGCGATTCGTCCGGGCGGAGATAGCCGGCAGGGAGAATCCACCGTATCCACCGCTCGTACGGCTGCTCAACATTGTCTTCAGCGCGACCAAAGAGAAGCTGACAGCCGAGACGGCGATTGCCGCGGGCAACTGGATTCGTTCGCTGATAGCTGCCCACAATCTCAATGAAGTGACGGTTGTCGGCCCTGCGCCTTGTCCGGTGGAGCGGATCAAGGCTCGCTGGAGATGGCACATTCTCATCAAGTCCCCGCAGCCAGGAGATATCGGACGCATTGGACGTTACTTCGCGGAGCGGTTCGAAACCCCGTCCGCGGTTCGCGTGACGCTCGATCGCGATCCGGTGGCGCTGTTGTAGCTGCGCTGGCAATCTTTAGACGTGTCACTTCTCACTCCTCCGGACTTTTCTCAGCCGCAGCTGGCGCGCGCGCCCGATGCGCGCTTCGTTCCGGCACCGTCACCCGGCGTGCTTCCGGAAGAGTTTTTCTCGACGACAAATCTCCCCACGTACGTTCGTATCGACGGCGAGTGGCGAATGCCGCGTGAGCCGCGAATGGACGCCGCCATAGTCCGCGAATCAGACGGCACGCTTTGGGTTCGTGAAGGGCGTCGAGTGAACGCTGGAGACCTTGTCGCGGTAGGCAAAGCTGAAGATGGACGCGAGGGGATCTATGTCCACTCACTTCTCCTGGAAGGCGAAGAAGAAGAGGAGGACGCCGAATTCCGCTTCATGACGAGCGATGTCTCGCGCGAGAAGCCGATCGATTACTCACAGATGGCGCGCATCCTGATCTTCGAGCGCGATCGCGGCGGATATCCGATTTGGGTAACTGGCCCGGCACTGGTGCATTCGCGGGCTCGAGCGGACATGGTGTGGTTCATCGAGAACGGATTTGTCGGAGCGCTGCTCGCCGGTAATGCGGTGGCGGTGCACGATATCGAGGCGTCGATCTTCGGGACTACGCTCGGAATGACCGGCACCGGCATCGCGTCGACCGGTGGTCACGGGCTTCACATGCGTGCGATCAATCAGGTTCGCGCCGCTGGCTCGATCAAGCTGGCGGTGCACAAGGGAATCATTCGCGACGGGATCATGCACGCGCTCGTGAAGAAGGGTGTGCCGTTCGTTCTGACTGGGTCTATCCGTGACGACGGCCCGTTGCCTGAAGTGATCACGGACTCGATCGCCGGGCAGGACGCGATGAAGAAGCACACGACTCAGGCGACAATGGCGATTCTCGTCGCCACGGCGCTTCACGCAATCGCAACCGGGAACATGCTGCCCGCCTTTGTGGCCGAGCCCAACGGCGGGCTTCGCGAGCTCCCCACGATCTGCGTCGACTCATCGGAGTTCGTTGTCAGCAAGCTCAAGGATCGTGGCACACATCAGGCTTTCGGGGTCGTCACGAACGCGCAGGATTTCATGCACATTCTTCGTCTTTACGTTGAACGCGAGATGTCACCGGAGATGCGCTGATGGTGGAAACAACCGCGAGGTTTCTGAGGGAGATCGGCGATCGAATCGGCGCTGACTTGATCGAGGACGTGCGCCTCTTCCCGCCTATCCGGCAAAGCGGCATCGAGACGGGAGTCGCTGTCGTCGCTGCATCGGAGCCGGGGGAGCCGCGACACACGGTTTACAGCGCACGATATCGTCACACGCTCAAGGGTAAGGAGCGTGGGAAATGGGAGTGTGACGTAACCGCTGAAGCGGACGCACCGCTCGTTACTATCGACGAGGTTGTGAGAGGTGTCATGAAGCGCGCCGGTGAGCAATTCGAGCCGGAGCGCATTCCCGCCCACGCTTTCCGAACGATCGTTGGTTACGTCGAAGCTGATACGGTGCGGGAGCCGGCGAGCGGCAACTCAGGCGGAGCAGCTCGCCCTGACGCGGCCGGCGAGGCTACAGCATAGCGTAACAGCACGGCACGGTGAATGTCTCGCGCATCCTCGAGACGTTCATCCGCCAGACCAAGCTTTTGTGGTGATATGATGAAAGGGTAGACCTGATCACCGCCGGCCGATCCGTGAGCGCCTACCTGATCGTCGAACGAAATGATCTCGTATCCGTCATAGGCGCCGAACAGCACGATGTCGCCGGCATTGGGTTGCGACACGAGTGACGCGATGGCGTGCGTCACTGATCGATCGGTGCCGTAAGGATCCAGCGGATTGTCTCCTGACACTATCCGCACGGTTGAATCGTGAATCGTCGCGCGGCCCGTTCGGCTCTCAGCGTGAATCCCGCCTTTCAATCGCGTAAGGACGAGACCGATTCCCGGGTGCATGACCAATCCCTGATATACTTCTCGCCTCCGCGTGTCGCCTGCGATCGCGTCGAAATCGAACGGCCTTGGATCGTCGGCGAAATACACGAACGCGAGGCATGAGCTGTAAGTCACGACTACGCGCTGCTCCCTTGCGACGCGGTATTTCTCCGGAATGAGCAGCTCGCGGATTCCATAACGGCTGTGAAGCCAGTCTCGCGCGCGGGCGAATGCGCTTCGGGCGCCTGGCAGTGCTGACGGCGTGGCTCGAGCGAGACTGTCCAGCAGGTGTGGAGCAACGCCTGCGTACTCGCTCGCCTCCTGATGAGTCGCCACTGCCCCTGACTCCAGCATTCTTTCGATGGTCGCTCCCAGCGACTCTCCGAATCTCACGCGGTAGCTCTGCGCAGGAGTCATCCCGTGATCCGAGAGAATGACGAGATCGTATCCGCGGCCGCCGGCGAGCCGAGCCATTCGCCAGATCTCGCGAATCCGCTGGTCAGTGCGCTGCAAATCGCCGAGCGCCTGACGGCTGGACGGTCCGAAGTGGTGCGCGAGCTCGTCGTACTGCATGAACGTGCTGTAGATGACTGGTACGCCGAGGTAAACATCGAGCAGTATGGCCATCGTCTGTAGCTCGCGAATCACGACGTTGCTGATGATGCGGATCAAAGGAAAGATCCCTTCGGAATGGGGCACTCTTCCTGCGATCTCGCCGCGAAATCGTTCCCATTCTTCGCGCAGCCACTCGAACCCACTTTCGAAAACCATTCGAGCAAGCCGAACCGGATGAACGAGAATGAGCAGGGCCATGCGACCTCCACCGAGTTTCCTCAGGATGGAAGTTTGCTCGCGAGTACCGACGGTGAACACAACAGTGTCCGCGTCGCCATCGAGAAGATTGACATAGCTCGAGCCGCCGGCGAGCGCACCCGGCGATTTGATTCGGTCGCGAATGTACTGAACGCCCGCCGGAGCGTTGCAGGTTACGAGACGGTCCGACTCCTTGTCGTAAAACCGGAACGCCGGTATCCCGTCGTTTTCGCCATGAAAGATTCCAGCCTGGCAGTACGGAGTCGCCGACGGAAGTCCGCAGAACCATCGCCGCATCTCAAAATCGCCGCTGGCAATCAGCGAGGCTATTGTCGGACAGTCTCCCGCTGCGATGGCGCGCCGAAGATCCGAGTAAGCGAGTGCATCGATCTGCAGCATGATCAATCCGCGCCTGTCGTCTCGAGCGCGCTTCTGGTTACCAAAAAGCCGGTACTTGAAGCCCAGGTACCATCGAAGGAACGGACCTGCTCGCGCCATGGCCCTTCGCTCGAGGGTCCGACGCTGTGTCACGCGATCACGCTGGCCATTACTTCGATGAGATCATTGATCGGAACGGGCTTGATGAGGACTCCATCGCAACCGGCATCCGCGCAGCGCGCTCGCGTCGCCGCATCGTCCTGCCCGGTCATCACCAGGATCTTCGGCCGCGGCTGCGTCTCGGGAAATGCCTTAAGAACCGCGAGGCCATCGCCGTCGGGAAGCGTGAGGTCGACGAGAACAACGTGCGGCGGGAAGTCGCTGATCGCTCGTGTCGCGTCGGCGACGGTTCGTGAGACTCGTACATCGTAACCGTGCGACTCCAGCAGAATCTGGAGAGCGCTCGTGATGAGAACACTGTCCTCGATGACCAGGACCCGCGCGCCCACTACGCTTCCGTGCGACGCAGAGGAATAGTAAAGAAGAAGCGGCTCCCTTTGCCGAGGTCGCTCTCCACCCAGATGCGACCGCCGTGCAGCTCGACGAATCGCCGCGCGATCGTGAGTCCTAGCCCCGTGCCATGGTGTGCGCGGGAGGTGGATGCGTCGACCTGCGCGAACTCGCGGAAGATCAGCTCGTGATGATCCGGTGCGATGCCTCTCCCTGTGTCGCCCACCTCGACCAGGAGCGACGTACTCGGCTCGTGGCCAGTAACGAGCTGAGCCTCGATCCAGACGCTTCCTCCGGGCGGCGTGAACTCGAGCGCGTTGCCGAGCAGGTTCAGCAGGACATGCATGATCTTGTCCTTGTCTCCCGAGATCGACGGCAGGTTGGGCGGCACCCGTCGATCCAGAATGAGCTCCTTCTTCGCAACCAGAGACTCATTGAGCTGGCAGACCTGATCGACGATGTCCGCGAAGAAGAACTCGCTTTCGGTGAGCATCAACGGCTCGCCCGAGCCCTTCGCGTACAGAAGTATCTCGGCGATCATGTCGAGGAGCTGCCGGCCGCCGGTGATGATCGTGTTGATGCTTTCGCGCTGTCGCCCGTTGACCTTGCCAAGGATGCCGTCGCGCAGGATTTCGGCGTGCGTAATGATGGCCGTCAACGGCGTTCTGAGATCGTGAGCGATGTTCGACAGGAACTGCGTTTTGAGCGCGTCACGATCGCGCAGGTCCCCGACGAGTCTCTGGGCGTGCGCGAGCTCTGCCTCCATCCGCCAGATACGCTCGTCGTCTTCGCGGGTCATGTCTCGAACGGGAATCGAGCCGTCACCCATGCTCGTCCTCGGCCGATGCGGAAACCAGATCCGATTCCTCGATTGATTCGACCAGCTGCTGTCGCCGTAGCAAGGCCCAATACCGGCCTTCCGCGGCCATGAGCTCCTCATGCCGTCCTTCCTCGACGAGCCGCCCCTCGTCGAGAACGATGATCCACGTCGCATCGCGGATCGCGCTCACGCGATGTGATGCAATGATCGCGGTGCGTCCCTGCAGCGCGGAGCGCAGCTCGCGCAGAATCTCCGCCTCGGTGTGCGTATCGACGGCACTCAGTGCGTCGTCGAGAAGAACGATCGACGGACGTCTCGAGAGTGCACGCGCGAGAGACGCACGCTGTTTCTGGCCACCCGAAAGATTGATTCCGCGCTCACCGAGCATCGTGTCGTAACCGCCGGGGAACTCCGCCACCGTTGTGCCGAGCTGAGCAGCGTTTGCCGCCCATTCGACGGTCGAGGGGTCCTGCGCGCCGTAGCCGATGTTCGCGCGAATCGTATCGCTGAACAGAAGACTTTCCTGCTGAACGAATCCGATCTGTCGGCGCAGCTCTTCGAGCGGGAGCTCCCGCGTGGAAATTCCATCGATGAGTATCTCGCCCTCCTGCGGATCGTGAAATCGCGGAATCAGGTCCATCAACGCGGTCTTCCCACTTCCTGTCGCGCCGACGACGCCAAGCGTGGCGCCAGGCGGGACAACGAAGCTTACGCCGCGCAGAATCCATCGCGGCTCGCGTCCGTCCGCGATGGGATAGTGAAATCCAACGTTGCGGAATTCCACAGAACGCCCGCCATTCGTCGCCGGCAAATGTCGCAGTTCGCCCTGAGGCTCGACGATCGCGGAATGTGCGTCGAGTATCTCCGCGAGCCGAGCCATCGAGGCGCCGCCGCGCTGGAAAAGATTCACTACCCATCCCAACGCGATCAACGGCCAGGTGAGAAATCCGAGGTACAGACCGAACGCAACGAACGATCCCACGGTAATCGACTCGCGAATGACAAGAATTCCGCCGACTCCGATGACGACAACAGCGCCGAGTCCGGCGAGCAAGCCAAACAGTGGATGCATCGTTCCGTAAAGCCGCACCAGAGACATGTTGCGGCTGAGATACTCCTCGTTCAGCGCGCCGAATCGCGCAATTTCGGCCGCTTCCTGGCGGTAAGCACGGACGATCCGGGTGCCCGTCAGATTTTCCTGCGCGTGCGTCGTGAGAGTCGAGAAATGTTCCTGCACCGCATCGAACCGCGCGTGGATGAGGCTACCAAGCCGAACCGTGATAATCGGCAGAGCAATCAGCGGGAGGAGTGCGAGCCCCGTGAGTCCGACGTGGATGCGAAGCATGAAGAACAGAGCGAATAGTCCGCCCGCAACGGTGTTGACGAGATACATCACGGCGGGCCCGGCCGCCATTCGAACGGCGCCGAGATCGTTGGTGAGACGCGCCATCGTGTCGCCGGTGCGCGTTCGGGCGTAGTAAGCGGGATCGAGCTTCTCGAGATGACGGAACAGGTCATTCCGAAGGTCGTACTCGATCCATCTGCTGACGCCGTTCAGTATCTCGCGCATACCGTAACGCAGCGCGCCGGCGAAGAGAGCTATCGCAGTGATCGCCGCCGCAACGGTCCAGACGCGACTGACTGCCTGTGCGCTGCCGATCGCGTCGAGACCTTGTCTCAAGAGCCAGGGTATAACGCTGGTGAGAGCTGTCGACACCACCACAAGTACAAGGCCGGTAATCATTTGCCCTGCGTACGGCCGATAGTAGGGTAGGAGGCGTCGAAGGTGTTTCATACGTGGCACGACGATTGCCCTTTTGGAAGCGCTAAAATCTTGCGCTGCAATGGCTTCGGGCCACCGTCAATAAGGGAGGCAATACAGATGTCAAAATATATCGCCCGCATAGGTGCACCGCTGGTATTGTCGCTGGCGCTGCTCGCGGGCGCGTGCGTCGATAAGTCGAAAAACGACACGCTCGCCCAGGACACATCGCTCACAAAAGACCTTCAAATGGCGAACGCCGACACAACGGCGCAGCCAGCACTTCAGGACGTTCCCGCGAGTGGTGAGCCTGCACCCGCAGCGAGCGCACCGCGCACCGTCGTGAGAACTCCGACACGAACGACGCGGCGAACCAGTACACCAACAACATCGACTACTTCGAGTGGCAACACCGTCACGAGAACACCGGGCGCGGAAGCCGAGCGAGCAGTCGGCACAATACCGGCCGGAAGCGAGCTGAATCTCACGTCCAACTCGCGCGTGTGCACGAACACGAATCGCGTTGGTCAGCGGTTTACAGCAACGGTCAGCAATACGATCACTGGATCGAACGGATCGGCAATCCCAGCGGGCGCAACGGCGACGGTGGAGATAACCGAGCTCAATCGCAGCGAGAACGTCAATGACCCGGTGCGCGTTGGTCTGAGAGTCGTGTCGGTGTCGTTCGGCGGTCGCACTTATCCAATCGAGGCAACCACGACGTACGCGACGGTCTCCAAGGTGAAGAATCAGCCGAAGGAGAAAGACGTACAGAAGGTCGTCGGTGGAGCAGCGGTTGGCGCGATCATTGGACAGGTGCTCGGCAAGAGCACGAAGTCGACGGTGATCGGCGCAGCAACTGGCGCAGCTGCTGGAGCAGCAACTGCAGCAGCGACTGCGAACTACGAGGGATGTGTTCCGTCAGGCGGACGGATCACCATCAGTCTTGATTCTCCTGCGCAAGTACGCGTCTGATCTGAGCTGAAGGAAGAACCCTGCGGATCGTCGATCCGCAGGGTTTTTAGTAGCCCGCCGCTTTCCCTTCGCCGCGGGGATCCGGCATTCCCTGGTACTGGTTGCCGCTCCGCCAGATCGCGACCACCGAGGCGCCAATTGTGGTTTGTGGGCTCAGCGAGTAGCCCATCGCGCGGAGTTTCGCGATCGTCTCCGGATCGATGCCGCCCGTTTCGTATCGAATAGTATCCGGCAATGCCTGATGATGAATTCGAGGGGCACTGACCGCATTACCGAGGTGCATCTGACCGTCAATGAGGTTGAGAATCACCTGCGTCACGCTCGTAATAATCCTCGGTCCGCCCCGGCCGCCGATCAGCAGAAAGAGCTGTCCCGAATTGTCAGTGATGATCGTCGGCGACATTGCGCTCAGCATCCGCTTGCCCGGAGCGATCGCATTGCGCTCACCCTGCACGAGGCCGAACTGATTGGGGACTCCAGGCCGACTGGTGAAGTCGTCCATTTCGTTGTTGAGAAAGAATCCAGCACCCGGCACGTAGACTCCGGAGCCGTACAGACTGTTGATCGTAGTGGTCGCCGAGACTGCGTTTCCTTTCGCGTCGACGACTGCAAACGGCGTTGTCTCAGCTCCTTCACGCAGCGCAGCAGCGAGCATCGGTGTCGGCGTCGCTCGATCAGCGAGAATAGTTCTCCGGCGAACGGCTGCGTATCTCTTGCTCAGCAGCCGGGCAACTGGAACGTTTACGAAATCAGGATCGCCAAGTAGCGCGTTTCGATCGACAAATGCGCGCTGGAACGCGCCTGTTGTGAGATGGAAGAATTCCGCGCTCGGATATCGCGGGAGTGATGAGTATCCCTCGAGGATATTGAGCGTTTCCCCAACGGTGATGCCGCCCGATGACGATGGGGGCATCGAATACAGCGTATATCCGCGGTAGGTCGTGCGCAGCGGACTTCGCCACGACGGTCGATAGCGAGCGAAATCTTCGACCGTCATGATTCCGCACGCGCGTGCTGCGCGCGCACGAGCCGGGACTCCGGCAGGACAGCCGCGCTGCATCTCGGCAGCCACGAGCTCCGGAACTCGGCCTCTATAAAAACCCGCTGCGCCGCGATTCGAAATCGCACGCAGCGTCGATGCAAGGTCACGCAAAATCAGCCGTGATCCGACTTTGGGTGCCGATCCGCCGGGGAAAAACACGTCGCCCCCGGCAAATTGCGTTATCAGCGCTTTTTTTCCGGCGAGCGACGCGGCTAATGCACTATCGACGATGAATCCTTCGCTGGCGAGTCGAATCGCCGGGGCAATAACCCGCGCGAGTGGCATTGAGCCGTAACGCGCCAGCACGCCAGTCATTCCCGCGACTGCGCCAGGGACTCCCGATGCGGCACCACCGATAATGCTCGCCGTGGTCACGGCACCCGTCGAATCCAGGAACATGTCGCGGAATGCTGCCGCCGGCGCTATCTCGCGGTAATCGATCGCGCTCGTTTTGCCATTCGCCAGGCGGATCACCATGTATCCGCCGCCGCCGAGATTTCCCGCCTCTGGATAAACGACAGCGAGCGCGAAGCCGACGGCAACGGCAGCATCCACCGCATTTCCGCCGCTGCGGAGTATTTCGAGGCCGGCGTCTGTGGCGAGCGGTGCGTTGCTCACCACCATCGCGGATTTGGCTGTGGCCACCGGCTGGCGCGGATAAAACTCCCACCCTTCGGGAATGCGAGACTCGAAGTAACCTCGCCTGTCGGGGAACGCAGCAGTTCCCGGCGTCGATCCCGACGAGCAGCCCGCTGCAACAACCAACAACGCCAGCTGAATTCGCGTCAGTCTCACCGACAAGCTCCCGTTTCTATCTGCGCCGAGTCCTTGCCCCGAATCCGATTCTGAAATTCAATCGCGTGGAGCGTTGCGTCAGCGTGTTGCTTTGTCCCGTGCTCAGACCCTTCCGTTCGTGCAGCGCCAGACCGTAATCCTGAACGACGCTCACGTCCATCGTCTGATTGAACGTGTATCCGAATCCGTATCCAAACGTGAAGAACGGATCCACGTTTCCGTCCAGCGGAGCGAGAGCGGTTCCATCGTCGTCACGACGCAGGTTCCGATATTGCAGCGCACCCGCTGATGCTTCGAGAATCTGATGAAGCCCTGGTCCTCCGCCGGCGTGAAATGATACGCCAAGCGATACTACGTCCAGATGCGCGTCGCAGCGAACGCAGCTGTTTGCGCCGAGATTACCGATGTATTCGAACGGGACCTTCACGTATGTGCCGACGAGTCCGACCGCGATCTGTCGCTCGATCGCTTTTTCGACAGCCGCTCGATACTGCCATGTGGTGCCCGCTCCGAAATCCCACGTGCTCTGCGTCGATCCATCAGAAATTCCATTTCCACCGTAAATCCCCGCACTGAGAGATGCCCACATTCCCGGCTCGGTCGAGGTCGGCATACGTCTTCGGATTTGTGCGTCCATCGGGGACGCCGCAACGATGCTTATGAGCAGCATGATGTATTTGTTCACGCGGTCTCCGAAAGCTTGCGGCTCGCTCGAAGCGGCCGGTAAGTTGTGTCGCGTGACTCACGTCGCACGCGCTGAAATCGGTGCTTGATCCGAGAGCGACGGAGCGTCGCAATCCACGGACCGCATCGATCGATCTCGCGACTCCGCTTGAGATCGTCGATGTCATAAACACCGAAGACGCGTTGGTTCCCCCGGCGGTCGCGTCGCAGCGAGAATCGATCGCGCGCGCGATCGAGCTCGCCGAGCAGACATTTCGTGAAGGCGGACGGCTGTTCTACGTCGGTGCTGGAACCTCCGGCCGCCTTGGCGTACTGGACGCGAGCGAATGTCCGCCGACATTCGGAACAGACCCGGAGATGGTTCAGGGAATAATCGCCGGCGGACTTCCCGCGCTAACACGCTCGCAGGAGGGCGCCGAGGACATCGTTGAAAACGGAGCGCTAGCCATGGATGAGCGCACCGTCGGGCCGCACGATTTCGTCATCGGTATCGCGGCATCCGGCACCACTCCCTATGTGCACGCCGCGATTCGACACGCGAAGGAGCTGGGCGCCAGAACAGGAATCGTCTCGTGCTCAGACCTTCCCGCCGGGCTCGACAAGCTTCTCGACGTTGCAATTCTTCCAATCGTCGGACCAGAGGTGGTCACCGGATCGACTCGAATGAAAGCAGGGACGGCAACGAAGCTCGTGCTCAACACGATCACGACCGGAGCGATGATCCGTCTCGGAAAGACCTATGGCAATCTGATGGTCGATCTGAAGGCAACGAACAACAAGCTCAAGGACAGGAGCGAGCGCATCATTGTCGAAGTTTGCGGCGTTTCGCGCGATGAGGCGCGTGATCTGCTCGCGCGTGCTGACCGCAAAGTCAAAACAGCGATCGTGATGCAGAAGCTCGGAGTTTCGCGCGAAGAGGCAGAGGAAGCGCTTGCCCGCGCCGGTGGAGTGATTCGGCGCGCTATTCCAGACGCTCCGCCGCCGGTGACATGAGCGGCGCTCAACGCTCAGGCTGCTCGATTGTCGGTCTGATGTCCGGCACATCACTCGACGGAATAACGGCAGCTGTCGTCAGCTTCAGCGACCGGTCCGGTGGAGGAATCGACGCAGAGCTAATTGGATTCACGCAGCGCGATTACGACTCGGATCGTCGCGACCGACTCGCGAAAGCGCTCACCGGTGCCACTCCTTCGGAATACTGTCGTCTCAACTTCGATCTCGGAGAATGGCTTGCCGAAGCCGCTTCTCTGGCAATTGCTGAGGCCGGACTCTCACGTGCGGAAATCGCAGCGATCGCATCGCACGGTCAGAGCATCTGGCACGAGCCCGGGCACTCGACGTGGCAGCTCGGCGAATCGGCCGTAATCGCAGAGCGAACGGGAATTCCGGTTGTGAGCGATTTCCGCGTTCGCGACATGGCAGCTGGGGGGCAGGGTGCGCCTCTCGTCCCGATTGCTGACGCGATGCTGTTCTCGTCCCCCGACAAGTGGCGTGCGTTGCAGAACATCGGCGGAATCGGAAACGTTTCCATCGTGCCTCCGGGCGGAGATATCGAAGGTGTGCGAGCATTCGACACAGGTCCGGGAGTCGGCGTGATCGACAAGATCACACGTGCGTTGCGTCCCGATCTTCCGTATGACGTCGACGGCAACCTCGCAGCAGCGGGGACACCGGTCGATTCCGTAGTCTCGGAGCTCCTTGCCGATCCATACTTCGCAGCCGATCCGCCGAAGTCGACCGGCCCCGAGCTGTTCAGTCCGATCTACGCGCAAAAGCTCACCGACAAATGCCGCGTCGCTCGCGCCGGATGCTCGGATGAAGACATCATCGCAACCGCTGTTCTTCTAACTGCGCGAAGCATCGCGGATTCGTATCGCCGATTCATCCCCGAGCCGATAACTGAAGTCATCATCTCCGGTGGAGGCGCAAAAAACCCAGTTCTGCGCAAATCGATCGCGACGGAAGTGGCGCCGCTCGAGGTCCGCACGTTCGATGAAGTCTTCTTTGATGGAGAAGCGAAGGAAGCCGTGGCATTCGCATTGATGGGATATCTCCATCTGGAAGGGCGGCCGGGCAACGTAAGACGAGCAACCGGCGCGCGAGGACCTCGAATACTCGGCAAGCTGACGCCTCCATGAGCCAGTACGCAGAACTTCTTCTTCCGGCGATTCGATGGAATGCGGAGTCCGGCTACGAGCCGCTGCGCGACGCCATCGGCCATGCGCTCGATCTCGGAGTCGGCGGATTCATCCTGTTCGGTGGTGACACGGAGCACGTTCGGGAGCTGACGGCGGATCTGCGTAGCCGATCTCGCACGCCCCTTCTCATCGGGGCCGATCTCGAGCGCGGAGCCGGACAACAGTTCGCAGGAGCGACCGGCCTGCCCCCGCTCGCTGCGATCGGATCACTCCAGGATGCCGGCGCAGTCGTTGCCGCCGCGCGCGTCACGGCAATCGAGGCCCGGTCTCTCGGAATCAACTGGATCTACGCCCCCGTGTGTGATCTCGACATCGAGCCGGAGAATCCAATCGTCGGCACTCGATCGTTCGGCAGTGATCCGGCACAAGTTGGTGTCGCGGTATCGCAATGGATCGAGGCTTGTCAGGACGTCGGTGCGCTCGCATGCGCCAAGCATTTCCCTGGACATGGCCGCACGACAGCTGATTCGCACGCGGAGCTGCCAGTCGTAACAGCTTCGGAAAGAGAGCTCGCATACACGGATTTCGTTCCATTCGAGGCGGCGGTCGACGGCGGAGTGGCGTCTGTGATGACCGCGCACGTCGCATTTCCGGCGCTCGATCCTTCCGGCCTGCCGGCAACCCTCTCATCGCAGATACTCGATGGTCGGTTGCGAGGCGAGATGGCATTCGCTGGTCTCGTAGTGACCGATGCGCTGATCATGGAAGGCGTGCTCGAAGGAGGAGAAACCTCCGCTGTGGTGCGCGCACTTCAGGCCGGGTGCGATCTCCTGCTTTATCCAACCGATCTCGACGGATGCCTGAAAGCGATCGATGCGGCCGTAGAGAGCGGCGAACTCGTTCGCGCACGAGTCGATCAATCGCTGCTGAGACGAAGACGATGGGCGGAATGGGCCGACGCCAAGCGTGATGACCGCGTGCTCGGCGAAGAAGAAATCAGATGGGCCGAGCGGATTGCGGAGCGTCCCGTGCGCTCGGTGCGTGGCGAGGCGCCAGTCATCAAAGGTGAGGTCGAGATTGTGGTTGTCGACGACGACGTGGGCGGACCGTATCCTCCTCCGTCGCGCGAGCCGTTTCTAACGTCATTGCGCTCGCAGGGAGTGAATGTCACCACAGCAGATGCTGACTCAGCCGCAGCACGTCCGATGCGCATAGTGGCGCTGTTTGGCGACATCAAGGCGTGGAAGGGTCGCCCCGGTTATTCGAGTCGCTCCCTCGATCTCGTGAAGGCAGCGCTTGCTGGCGCAGCGCGCGGCGGAGCCGATGCATGCGTCGTTCAGTTCAGCCATCCGCGGATTGCGGCGCAGATTCCAGGGGACGGGCCGGTGATTTGCGCATGGGGAGGGGAAGCAGTGATGCAACGCGCTGCAGCGCGAGTTCTGACGATGCCGCCGAACACCTGATCCGCGGAGGGAGCCGTGAGCGCACAGCAGTCGAAGTCACCATTCAGACTGTTCGGCCAGCGAAAGATGGCGGCGCTCCTGCTGCTCGGCTTTGCGTCGGGGCTGCCGTTCAACCTGATCGGCAACGGCAAGGCATTTCAGGGATGGATGACGTCCTCGGGTGTCGATCTCACCAAGATCGGCCTGTTCAGTATGATCGGCCTGCCGTACTCGCTGAAGTTCTTGTGGGCGCCCGTGCTCGATCGCTTCATCCCACCGTTTCTTGGCAGGCGCAGGGGCTGGCTGCTCGTCACCCAGATTCTGTTACTCGCGGCGATCGCTGCTATGTCGGTGCACGATCCCACAACGGGACTTCGCGCGCTCGCATTCAACGCGATCCTGATCGCGATCTTAAGCGCGTCGCAGGACATCGCGGGCGACGCGTACCGCACTGACGTCCTCGCCGATCGTGAGATGGGAGCGGGCGCAGCGACATGGGTACTGGGCTATCGGATTGCGCTCCTTCTCACAGGATCCTTGTCGTTTATTCTCGCAGAGAGGCTGTCGTGGGGGGTTGTGTACGCGATTCTGTCAGCGCTTATGCTGGTCGGGATTGTCGCGACGTTCTTCGCTCCCGAGCCGCCGCTAAAGGAGGCGCCACCGCGCACGCTCGGTGAAGCGGTTGCAATGCCATTCCAGGATTTTTTCCGGCGAGTCGGCCCGGGGCTCGGCATCGGCGTTCTGATTTTCATCGTGCTGTACAAGTATGCCGACGCGCTTGCGGGCAGCATGACGACGCCCTTCCTGCTGAAAACCGGATTCACTCAAACCGAAGTGGGCGTTGTGTTCGGCGGCGCGGGACTGCTCGCCACGATCGCCGGCTCGCTGGCAGCCGGAGCCACTATCGGGCGTGTGGGACTCAATCGATCGCTGTGGATCTTCGCGGTCTTTCAGGCGCTCAGCAATTTGACGTACTACGGGCTGTCGCTCGCAGGAAGGAATCACACATACATGGTTGGGGCGATCGTGATCGAAAACTTCGGTGTCGGACTCGTAAGCTCGGCACTGGTCGCGTACATCATGAGCATGTGCAACCGCCGCTTTTCAGCCACTCAGTTCGCGCTGTTGTCGAGTCTGGTCGCGGCCAGCCGCGACATTCTAGTCGCGCCGGGAGGAAAAATTGCCGAATCGATGGGCTGGCCGACGTTCTTCATAATCACGGTCGTCGCCGGCCTGCCGTGCATTCTGCTGCTGCCCTTCGTTGCACCGTGGAACGCTGAGGCTCCAACGGGAGCTGCATCGCATTCCGTGGAGATTGAACCGGAAGAACGCGTACGCGCTACCGAATCCAGCGAGCGGGCCTAGGACGGCTTTTTCTTGTCCTTGCCTTTCGCGTCGGTTGAGAAGCGTCCGGTCACGACAGTGACGTTATCCGGTGCGCCCGTGTCCAGGGCGCGCTTGATCAACGCGGCGCACATCGAGTCAAGATCCGGATTTCTGCCGGCTATTGAAGCAATCTCCTGAGAAGTGAGCTGATTCGAGAGGCCGTCACTGCAGAGAAGTACGACGTCGCCGTTCATGAGTCGCTCACGTGTCAGCTCCGGAACCACCTGCTGCTCGGGCCCGAGCGCCTGCAGAATGATGTTGCGGTGCTCGCTTCGCTCCGCCTGCTCGGCGGTCATCTTTCCGGCGTCGACCATTCGCTGGACGAGAGACTGATCCTTCGTCATCTGCGTCGCTGAGCCGTCGCGGACGATGTAGGCGCGGCTATCGCCGATCTGAGCGAAGTACACCATCCCGTTGACGACGAGAGCGAGCGTCGCTGTCGTTCCCATACCATGGTGGGTGCGATCGCTCACCGCATGCGAGTGAATCGCGCGATTTGCCGCAAGCAACGCCTGCTGAAGCGCATCGGCGACCACCACTGTCCCGCGGAACCCTCCCTTCTGGAAGCGTTCCCGAAGGTGCTGATAGGCGATTCGAGTGGCCATCGAGCTTGCGACTTCTCCCGACGCTGCACCGCCGACTCCATCCGCAACGATAAGGACAGCCGGAACTGCCTCGACGCGAAGCGGAGGAGCTTCGTTGTCGTCGATCGCTTCACCCGAGGACAGATCACCGAAGAGGAACGAATCTTCGTTGTGCTCCCGTATGAGCCCGACGTCGGTTCGTCCGGCGATCTCGATCGTGCCCTCAGGCAGCGCTGGAAATTCGGCGGTGAACGGCTCTTGCCGCATCACAATGTCGTAAGCCCGCTTCGTTCGCGGGCGGGAAAGCAGGTGAAGGATGTATGGTAATTCTGGCACAGCATCCGCGGGAATATAGGCGGGACATCGCTGACGCGCCCGGGCGCGACAGGTGTTGCCTTTTGTTGTGGTACCGAGCGTGCAATCAGCTTCTGTAATGACGATTGAAATGGGATCATGACTACCAGAGTCGTGTTGACTGCCGCATTCGCGACGACGGCCGCTGTGATTGCTGCAGCTTGCGCACCGAGAACGCCAGCGGCGCCGGCACCCGCGCCAGCGCCGCCGATTGTTATTGAGCACGTACCGGTTCCCCCGCCGGCTAGTCCGGCTCTGCCACCAGTTCCGCACGTGACCGGCCCGCTCGCGATCAAAGTCATCTATCCAACCGAGAATCAACTGATTCAGTCGAAGGACTCGAACTTCATCTTCGGGTCGGTCGGAAATGGGGACGCAGCCCTGCTGATCAACGGTGTTTCCGCTCCCGTCTGGCCGAATGGGGCCTTCATGGCGTGGCTCGCCAATCCTCCAGCCTCATCGCCGAAGTACGAGCTGATCGCTGCAGTCGGCCGCGACACCGTGCGATATGTCCGTCCGGTCAAGATCGCGCCGCAGCCAGCTCCAGCGCCGGTTGCGACAGACACTATGGGCGGTCGAGATACTACCCGCGTCGGCCGAGACACTGCGCGCGTCGCCCCAGATACAGCGCGGAAGACGGCGGTTGAGTTGGCGCCTGTATACGCAACCCTGATCGGACCGAGTACGGCTCCGAGCGACACCGACCGAGTGGTAACCGGCTACGCTCCAACGGGGGGAATCGAGCGTTGGTTTCTTTTTCCCGGAACAGTTGTGAAAGTGACATCGCTCACTAAGGACACCGGATATGTCGAGCTGGATTCGACGCGCACGATTGCGATCGAACGGAAGGATCTACGGCTGCCTCCAATGCCTGGCGATACCGCAAAGCCCGCAGCTGTTGCTCCTCTCGCTCCTCAGCCTGGCGCACCGGCTCCCAAGACACCGGCTCCGGTCACGACTCCGCCTCCTGTCACGACAGCGCCTCCTGTCATGACACCGCCTCCAACGGTGTCTCTTCCGGTGGTGACTGCCCCTCCTGGTGCGCGACGCGCCGGAGACGTTCGGATAACGCCGGCAGCCGAATGGACTGATTTTGCGATTCCTGTATCAGAGAAGCCCGCGCATCTCCTCGAAGAGGATACAACGGGAATTCCGACAGCAGTGACGCTGACTCTATATGGAACGACGGGCGTCTCACGGCCGGCAACACCCGTAACAGCTACGAACAGTTACGTCGCCTCCTATACAGTTCAGAAAGCCGGCCCGTCCCTGCGATACACGTTCACACTCAAGGGTCCTGTCTACGGTTATCAGCCGTTATGGGAAAACGGCGCGTTTCTGCTCCGGATCAGGCGACCTCCCACGATCGACCCGGTTGACCCGCTTCGCGGATTGACGATAGCAGTCGATGCCGGCCATCCACCTGCCGGGGCCACTGGACCGACAGGCTTGCGTGAACCTGAAATCACGCTTCCGGTTGCGAAACGCGTTCAGGCGCTTCTGCTCGCTCGCGGCGTAAATGTCCTGATGACTCGTATGACCGATTCTGCGGTTGATCTCAATCTCCGACCTGCGATGGCGCGTCGAGCAAACGCACAGGCGCTGGTTTCGATTCACCTGAATGCGGTTCCCGACGGTGTGAATCCCTTCGTTGCGCAGGGAACGGCGACTTACTACTTCCATCCTCATTCACGCGTTCTAGCCGATGGAACGCAGCGCGCGCTCGTCGCTGAGCTCGGACTGACCGATAACGGGATACACCGCCAGAACCTCGCGCTCGTGCGGCCGAGCTGGATGCCCGCCATACTCACCGAGGGAGCATTCATTATCATGCCCGAGTTGGAGGCCGCCCTACGCACCGACGACTATCAGCAGCGCTACGCCCGCGCCGTTGTCGCTGGACTCGAGAGCTATTTCAAATCGCTCGCTGCGATCACGAGGTGATTGATCGCGCGAGCGAGAGCTTTGCGCGCGGTGGCGTCGCTGCCTCGCGCTGCCTCGGTTATCTCGGTTTGCTGATCCTCCTCACGGCGGCCCGCGCCGAGGCGCAGCCTGATCCGTCGGATCGGTGGCTGACGCTCGAGACGCAGCACTTTCTGATTCACTTCAATCCGCCGCTGGAGGAGTTTGCGCGACGATCTGCAGTTTCGGCCGAGCGCGCGTTCGAGTTTCTTTCGCGCGAGCTCGTCCCGCCGCGCGGAAAGATCGACCTGGTGATAGCAGATAACGCCGATTACACGAACGGCTACGCTACGCCGTTTCCGTCGAACCGCATCGTCATCTATGCCCACCCTCCCGTTGAGGATCCCGCGCTCAGGAACTACGAGGACTGGTCGTCGCTCGTAATCACGCACGAGCTCACACACATTTTTCATCTCGATCGCGCGCGCGGCATCTGGAAATTCGGGAGAGCGATTTTTGGCCGGCATCCGTCGCTTTTTCCCAACACGTTCCAGCCGGCGTGGGTTACCGAGGGGCTCGCGGTCTACTTCGAGTCGCGAATCACTGGTGCCGGCCGGCTCGAAGGATCGGAGCATTACATGATCGCGCATGCGGCGGCGGAGGCCGGAAAGCTGCCGCGTCTTGGCGAGATATCGCGCGCGACGACGCGTTTCCCCGCAGGCGAGACCGTCTATGCCTATGGCGGATTCATCTTCGACTACATCGCGCGCACTCGTGGAGAGCACGCGATCAGAGACTTCATCGAGGTATCGAGCAAGCGACTATTGCCTCTGACCCTGAACGGCAAGGCGAAAACCGCCTTTGGCGCGACGTTCGAGCGAGTCTATCGGGAATGGCGTGATTCGCTGACTGTGGCGGCTGCGCGGCCAGCCCCGCCGATGCCAGGGTGGCAGCAATTGACGACCGAAGGTTGGTACGTCGGCGATCCGCGATGGTCTTCACCGTCCACGATCGTCTATTCCGCCTCGACCGGTAGAGATGTCACGCAAGCCTACTCGGTGACCGCATCAGGCGCTCGCTCGCGCATTGGACGACGAAACGGAATTGGCGCAAACGTTCCGATGTCAAATGGCGATCTCCTTTTTTCTCAGCCCGAGTTCACCGATCCGTATCGAATCCGGAACGATCTCTATGTCCAGAAGGACGGTCGGCAAATCAAGCTGACGGATGGAGCACGCCTGTCTGCGCCGGATGTCAGGCGTGACGGATATATCGTTGCTGTCCAGAATGTTGCCGGTTCGACCCGGCTCGTTCGCGTCGCGCCCGGCGGTCGCTTAACGGGCGTTCTAGCCGACGGGAATCTCGATCTGCAATGGTCCGATCCGCGCTGGAATCCAGCCGGGACAATGATCGCAGCGGTGCGCATTCCCCGCGGCTCGATCTCGGAGATCGTGGTGCTTGACACATTGGGAAATGTTCTCGACTCGCGGCCGTTCGCGCGAGCGATCGCTGTAGCACCATCGTGGTCTGCTGACGGACGTCGCGTGTATTTCACATCCGATCACTCCGGGACGATGCAGGTTTATTCGTTCGAGCCCCGGAGCGAACGCGGTGAGTTGCGGCGACATTCAATGACTTCAACAGGTGTCTTCTTTCCCGAACCGTCGCCGACTGATTCTTCAATCGCAGCAATTCACTATCGGGTGGATGGATATCATCTGGGATTCGCTCCCATTTCCGTGCTTGCGTCAGAACGGGCCGACACCGTGAGTGCAACAGTGCGACGCGTGTGCGCAGACTGTCGGGTGCAGGGCGCTGGTCCGGGACCGGCCGCGCGAAGCGACGCAGCTGCTCGCTCGTACTCACCCTGGCGCTCTCTCGCGCCGCAGTACTGGGAGCCCGTAATCGCAGCTAATACCGAGAGCGGAACAAGCGTCGGCGTAGCGACGAGCGGCAACGACGTAATCGGCCGGCACTGGTATTTCGCTCAGGCGTTGTACAACACGAAGCACCGCGATGGTGAGGCATTTCTCGGGTATCAATACGTGGGCCTCGGCCAACCCGTCCTCGCGATCTCCGCTGAGCTCGATCGCCAGCATTCGAATATTTTTACGCAAAGTGGAGCTGTGGTGGGAGATCTCGCAGAGCGGTTGCGCATTCTCTCAGCGAGTGCGTCAGTGTCGCGGCCTCGCGTCAGAACATTTGCCAGCGCCACAGTAGGCGGCGAGATAGAAGATCGGACATTTGCTTCCGACCCCGACACTCTCCTCGCCCATCTCCCGCTGGTGTTTCGCGAGCAACGCACGCTGTCATCGTTGTTCGCGTCGGCGAGCTGGAACAATACGCGACGACCGCTGCTCAGTATCTCCCGCGAAGATGGCATCGCGTTGTCCGCGCTCGTGCGTGAGCGATGGCGAAGCGACGGCGGATCGCCGAGTACGAGCGTTACAGGTGTGACCGCGGGGTATAAGGCGCTCGATCTGCCGGGCTTCGCGCATCACGTGCTAGCGTTGAGAGGGGCCGCAGGTTGGTCCGACGCGCACGCGACTTCGAGCTTCAACGTGGGAGGCTTGAGCGGCGGCGCTCTCGATGTCATTGCAGGCTTCACGATCGGAGAAGAGCGCCGGACGTTCGGAGTTCGCGGCTTCCCGCCGTCTGCCGAGCGAGGTAATCGCGCATTCGCGGGAACTCTCGAGTATCGTGCACCACTCGCAGCCGTATCGCGACGCATTCCGGTAATTCCCGTGCTGCTGGACAGACTCGCCGGTGCTGCATTCGTCGAAGCGGGGCGGGCGTACTGCTCGCAGGGTGACGAGCGGTCGATCTGCGCAGGACCCGTGCGAAACAATCCTGCACTCGCATCTATAGGCGGAGAGCTGTATCTCGACACAGCTCTTCAATACGACGTGCCCGCGCGCTTTCGTGCGGGGATTGCGGCGCCGATCCATGGTCGCGAGTTCGCAGACGCCAAACGTGTCTCATTCTACGTCACATTCGGCTCGGCGTTCTGATTATGTTTCGGTATTCCTTCGCTGTGCGTATTAAGTCGCAATACGCTCATTTTCATTCGTGATGTGGATTGCATAAGTACTTTGACCACAAGAATTTAGCAAGATACTGGCGTGGAAACACGAATGGGGATAGGTTGCGTCCCCCGCGCCGGTTGTTACCTGAACCGTGCGCGGGAGTTGTTTGATCGTGATTCTTTCTTGACATCCTTTTCCACCCGCGGAGAGTTGTACTAATGCCGATTCCAGCGTCCCCTCCCTCAGGAGCTGCCCTGCTCAGTCAGAACGCGCGAACCGTTATCGAGAAGCGCTATCTGATCAAGGATGAATCGGGCAAGCCCACTGAGCAGCCGGAGGAGATGTTCTGGCGGGTGGCACGCACAGTCGCGGAAGCCGACAGACGATACGGCGCGGGCGATAGCGGTGTCGCGGAATCAGCGGAGCAGTTCTATGCGCTGATGACGGAGCGAAGGTTCGAGCCGAACTCGCCGACGCTCATGAACGCAGGCCGTCCTCTTGGCCAGCTCTCAGCGTGCTTCGTTCTTCCTGTCGACGACGCGTTGTCGAACGGTCACGACGGCATCTACGACACGCTCCGATCGATGGCGCTCATCCATCAGTCCGGCGGTGGAACGGGTTTCAGCTTCTCCCGTCTGCGCGGACAGGGATCGATGGTTCGGTCGACTACAGGCGTTGCATCGGGCCCCGTATCGTTCATGAAGCTTTACGACGCGTCCACCGACGCCGTGAAACAGGGCGGCACGCGTCGCGGTGCGAACATGGGAATCCTTCGCGTCGATCATCCTGACATCATGCAGTTCATCACCTGCAAGGAAGACCTTTCCCAGGTGACGAACTTCAACATCTCAGTCGCGGTCACCGACGAGTTCATGCAGGCGGTGAGGTCGGGCACGGACTACGATCTGATCGATCCTGCCAACGGCAAGCCGACAGGCAGGCTCAACGCGCGCATGGTGTGGGACAAGATGATCGACGGCGCGTGGCGCACGGGGGAGCCAGGCTGCTTCTTCATCGACGAGGCGAACCGGCACAATCCGGTTCCGCACGTCGGGAAGTACGAGGCGACGAATCCGTGCGGAGAGCAGCCGCTGCTCTCGTACGACGTCTGCAATCTCGGCTCGATCAACATCGGATATTACGTAACCGACGAGAAGATGAACTGGGATGCGCTGCGCGCGGACATTCATCTCTCAGTCCGTTTCCTCGACAACATCATCGACGTCAACAAGTATCCGCTTCCTGAAATAGATGCGCTGTCGAAGCGGATTCGCCGGATCGGCTTTGGCGTGATGGGATTCGCGGACGCGCTCGTGAAGCTGGGCATCCCCTACAACTCCAACGAGGGCGTGGAATTCGGACGGCAGCTGCAGCGATTCGTGGACGTCGAGTCCAAGCGTGAGAGCGAGCGCCTGGCAGGCGAGCGCGGACCGTTCCCCGAGTGGGCGCGGTCGATATGGGGTCCCGACGAGACGTGCGCGCGCGACAAGAACGGCAAGCGAATCAGGCCGATGCAGATGCTTCGCAACTGCAACGTCAACACCGTGGCGCCCACGGGCACGATCTCGATCATCGCGGGCTGCTCGTCAGGGATCGAGCCGCTGTTTGCTGTTGCGTTCATGCGGAATCAGGCGGGCGTGATGATGCCCGATGTGAATGAGGATTTTCTGCGAATCGCGAAGGACGAAGGCTGGTACTCGGAAGAGCTCATCGAGGAGATCGCGAAGCAGGGACACATCCACTTCGAGGAAGTTCCCGAGAAGTGGCAGCGCGTATTCGTGACTGCGCATGACATCACGCCGGAATGGCACGTCCGAATGCAGGCTGCTTTCCAGGAGAACTGTGATTCGGCGATCTCGAAGACCACCAACTTCCCTCATAGCGCGACGCCGGCCGATGTCCGAGCGATCTACGAGCTCGCATACGAGCTCAACTGCAAAGGAGTGACGGTATACCGCGACGGCTCGCGCGACAATCAGGTTCTCTCTACGGGAGCGACGGACAAGGCGAAGGCCGAAAGGAGTGGAACCGATGTCCGCGCTGAGGTCGGCGATCTGAAGGGTACGGTTGCCGAGCTCGAGGCTGAGATCGAGCGTCTGCGCAAGCAGCTGTTCGACGTTGAGGCCGAGAACCTCCAGCGCCGTCAGAAGCGCGCGCGGCCGGATGCGCTTCGCGGCACTTCAATCCGCAAGGAGACGCCGCTCGGCACGATGTTCGTGCACATCACTGAAGACGACCGCGGACAGCCGTTCGAGGTGTTCATCAACCTCGGCAAGGCCGGCGGCGCTGCAATGGCCGACGTCGAGGCAATCGGCCGCCTGATCTCACTTGGGCTCCGCTCAGGGATATCGATTCAGGCCATCCACCGACAGCTGCGTGGAATCAGCTCGGATCGCGCCGTTGGTCTTGGTCCGAACAAGGTGCTGTCGGTTCCGGATGCGATCGGCATTGCGCTCGAGGACTGGATGCGCGAGAAGCAGGGCGTGCAGCAGGAGCTTCTGCGCAATGATTCGGGAGAAGTTCAGGCAGTTCCGGCCGCCGCGCCGGCAGCTGCCCGCACGGCGGGCGCGCAGTCGCAGTATGCCTTCGATGCAGTCAATCGTGACGAATCATTCATCGGCACGTGCCCGGATTGCGGATCGTCGATGGAATTCGCCGAGGGCTGCGCCAAGTGCCACGTCTGCGGATTCTCAGAGTGTGGGTGAGCTGATCTGATCTGACCAAAAAAGCGGGTGGAGAAATCTCCACCCGCTTTGTTTTTACTCCGCGCTTTCAGTACCGATCTCCGCGGTCGCGCGCTTCGATGATCTCACCAATCGATACGGACCGTCCGCGCACCCGTTGCACTCTCGCAGCGAATTCGGCGCTCACTCCGTGATCTCGTAGCCTGATGAGATCATCGATCGACAGCGAGGTGTAGCCGAGCTTGCGAAATGCTTCAGCATAAGATGGCGATACGCCGTGATCGCGCGCGTTCACGAGATCGTCGAGCGACATCCGCGTGAAGCCTAGGCGCCGAAATCCATCGGCGTACGACGGCGTGACGCCGTGGTCCCGCGCGTTGACCAGATCGTCGAGCGACAGCTTCGTGAATCCCGCGTCGGCCAGACCCTGAATGAACGTTGCGTTCACTCCGTGATCGCGCAGCTCCAGTAGCTTGTCGACGGGAAGCCGCGCATATCCAGCGTCGCGAAGTGACTGTAGATAGGTCTGATTGACTCCGTGATCCCGCAGCTCCTGCAGATCATCGATGTCCATCCGCGGATATCCCGCATCGAGAAAGCTCTTGATGAACGCGGGCGTAACGCCGTGATCGCGCAGCTCGACAAGTCGATCGGTACTGCGAAGACGATAGCCGAGATCGCCGAGTCCGCGAAGGAAATCGAACCGCGCGCCGTGCATTCCCATCGTCACCAGGTCGTCGATTGTCGGACGAGTGTATGCCTGTTTCTGAAGCTCGTCGACCACAGCATATCCGATGTCGTGCATCGCGAGGAGGAACTGCTCGTCACCCGAAGGTCGGTCGTATCCTCGCCGGGCCAGCTCGCCGGCGAATCGGGTATCGGGAACGAACTCGAACGTTCCCTCGCCGTGTCCGTTGCCTACCCGGCCGTCGAAGTTGAACGTGCCGGCATCTCGAACCAGCCGGAATCGCGCCTGCCGAGCTCCGCCCTGAAGCTGAGCAGCCGACAATCCCTGGAGCTGTGACAAATCGACGGTGAAGCCTGTTCGTCCGCTGCGGCGGCCTTCCGAGTAGTCGAGAAACTGGAGCTGAATTCGATTATCGGTGTCGTCGACATCGAGCTCCCATGATCCTCTCTGCTGACTTGCCGCCGGCGTAGAGGCGGCGGTCGATAGCAGGAGGGCGGCAGCAAATACAGAATTGATTCGCATCTTGTGCTCGAGTCGTAGTTGTGAAGCGACGGCGGTTCTTGGGTTCCAACGCTTGAGAATTTGATACTAAGCGGGCATCGAAGGTTTGAACCAGCCTCATGCCGGCCACTCCATATATTTCGAACGTCACGGGACCAGTAACCAATCCTTCAACCTTTGCGAAAATGGATAGGAAAAAGCTCGCAGCGCTGGCCAAGAAGAACGCAGCCAAATCCGGGACATCCTCTAAGGTCCCGAAGGGATTCGGAAAGAAGTACGATCCGAACGTCCCCGATGATCCGACTGACGAAGCGACGATCCGCGAGCGCGACGCTACATCGAAGTTCTTCAGCGAGATGAAAAAGCGGGATTTCTGACCGCTCCATCGTTCCGCGACCAGTTTTCCGCGCAGGCATCGTTATACGCGCGTTATCGGCCGGAATATCCTCCACAGCTGTTCGACTGGCTGGCGGAAATCGCTCCTTCCGCCGGCGTCGCCTGGGATTGCGCGACAGGCACCGGCCAGGCCGCGCGAGGTCTTGCGACAAGATTCGCTCGCGTAGTTGCGACTGACGCGAGCACCGCGCAGCTCTCTCAGGCTGAAGCTGATCCCAGAATCGAATACAGGTTCGCGCGGGCGGAAGACAGCGGCCTTCCCCCACATTCTGCCGATATCATCACGGTCGCTCAGGCGCTCCATTGGCTCGATCCTCCCCGTTTCTATCGCGAGGCGCGTCGAGTGCTGGTACCACGCGGAATACTCGCTGTCTGGGGTTACGGAGATCCAGTAATTGAGGGCGACGAGGCGAATGCGATCGTACACGCCTACAATCGCGGCACCATCGAGAGCTTCTGGCTCCCGGAGCGGCAGCTGCTTCTCGATGGTTATCGCACGGTCGACTTTCCATTCGACGAAATCAATCCGCCGTCGTTCGGTCTCGAGCAGCGATGGTCGCTTTCGGAGCTTGGCGGATACTTGAGGACCTGGTCCGCGACGGCCCGTTACGCGGCCGAGCTGGGCTCCGATCCGATTATCGAAGTGGAGCGGAATCTGTCCCATGTCTGGGGCGATCCTGATGCGAAACGGCTCATATCGTGGCCACTATATGTGAGGGCTGGACGAGCGTCATAGCTCTAGTCTTCTCGGTGCTGATTACCGACGAGGTTCGGTACCAACAACACCGGCGGCGCGATCCTGATTACGTCACGATGACTTGTCCAATCCCTGCTCGAGTCGTGCGGCGGAAGCGCACGCTCAGCTAGCCCGCTA
>DATBRZ010000059.1:0-20220 GCA_036560025.1 Gemmatimonadaceae bacterium
AGGTAGTAGCTAGTTTCAGCTGGCGCGGCGACGATTCCGTGTTCCTGAGCGAGCTGGATAAGCTCAGGCACATTTGGCTGTTCCATAAACCCATACGTTCCGATCACACGAAAGAACCCATGCTCCAGCGGTTTGACTTTCACGCGGTCCGACTCGTCGATAAACGGAACCTGAGCGGCGTTCACCGATAGGAGAATCACCTGCTTGTGCAGCGCCTTGTTGTGTTTGAGATGGTGCAGCAGCACACCCGGAGCGCCTGTGGGATCGGACGTCAGGAAGACCGCCGTACCCGGAACACGGGGTAGGTGAGTTCTTCCGAGGTCAGCAAGCAGCAGCTCGAGGGGCAAGGCTGATTTCATCTTCTCGGTGAGGATGAATCGTCCCTGTTTCCAGGTCATCATCAGCGTCAGTATCGAGACCGCGATCACCAGTGGGACCCAGCCGCCATGCTGAATCTTGAGAGCGTTGGCGCCGAGGAAGGCGAAGTCGAACGTAAAGAAGAATCCCGCGAGGCCGATCACCTTCCACATTGGCCAGTTCCAACGCGTTCGGGCGACAACGGCAAAGAGCAATGTCGTGATTGACATCGTTCCAGTTACCGCAATTCCGTAAGCCGCTCCCAAGGCACTGGTAGATCTGAATCCCAGCACGATCAACAGGGTTCCAACCATGAGCGCCTTGTTCACTTCGGGAACGAAGATCTGCCCGTATTCCTGCTCTGAAGTGTGGACGATCGTTAACCGCGGCATATAGCCAAGCTGAATCGATTGTTGAGCCAGCGAGAATGCGCCGGAGATGAGTGCCTGCGACGCAACAATCGCGGCGAGCGTAGCAATCACCAGCAATGGATAGAGGAACCACGTTGGGGGGAGCAGATAGAACGGGTTCTCTATAGCGGTCGGATTCCGCAGCAGAAGCGCGCCCTGCCCGAAGTAATTGAGCACAAGCGCCGGCAACACGAGTGAGAAGAACGCAAGCCTGATCGGTTTCTTTCCGAAGTGTCCGATGTCCGCATACAGCGCCTCGGCGCCGGTCACTGCCAGAAACACTCCGCCCAGCACAGCGAATCCGATGAAGCCGTGCAGGCCGAAAAAGGTGACCGCGTAGCCCGGATTGACCGCCTTCAGAATCGCGGGCTCGCTCGCAATTTCGATGACTCCCAGTACTGCGATAGTGATGAACCAGACGAGCGTGATTGGTCCGAACGTCCTGCCGACGCGTGCCGTTCCTCGCTTCTGGAACATGAAGAGCGCGAACAGAATAGCGACGGTGAAGATGACGACAAAATGTCTCAGCGCCGGTGCCGCCACTTCGAGCCCTTCCATCGCGCCGAGGACGGAGATCGCCGGCGTGATAACCCCGTCACCATAAAGAAGGGCGGTGCCGAACAAGCCAAGAATTATCATAAATCGCTTGAGGTTCACGTCTGCTGCACGGCGAGTGGTCTGCATCAGGAGCGCGAGCATTGCCAGCACCCCGCCTTCTCCGCGATTGTCCGCGCGCAATATGAAGACGAGATACTTCACCGCCACTACAAGGATCAACGACCACAGGATCAGCGACAGAATGCCGTACACGTTCGCGGGCGTCGGCATTATGCCGAGCTTGCCGCCGAAGCATTCCTTGATCGTGTAGAGCGGGCTCGTGCCAATGTCGCCGTAGACGACGCCAAGCGCGGTCAGAGTGAGGATGCGAAGCCTTTTTCCCTGAGGATTCGCTTCCGGATGATGGGCGCCGGGCCCGTGGGCCGTTTCAGGATCGTGGTATGTTGCGACGCCGCTTGTGGGCGATACCGTCACCGACCGTTGGTCGGATTCAGGGGACTGTTCGGGGCGGCTGGTCATCTATGAGATGTGGTCGGCTCTGCGCGCACTAAGAACTCCACTCTATCTGGCGCATAGCAGGAGCCGCGGGCGACGGAATCTATTGCTGCCTGTGGAAGTGTGCAGTGAAGCCCTTACCGCCCGAAAACAAAGCGAATCTCTCAAATCCCGTGCCGCAATCGACAACACTGAATCCCCTCTGGGGCACGATGGTTGCCCTTACAGGGGTCGCCGCGATCCGCGGCGATTTACGGCCATCCAGTAGTGGAGGATTCAATGGACAAGGACCTGAAAAGCAGAGGCATCGAGAACGAGCTACGCGGAAAGGCAAAGGAAATGAAGGGAAACCTTCGTGGCGACCTTGGCGATGCCGTTGACGACAGCAGCGAGCACCTCGAGGGGCGCGCTGAGCAGCTCGAAGGCAAGATTCAGAAGAATTTCGGCAAGGTCGAGCAGGACGTCGACGACAACACGTAACGACAACTCGACCTGAAGTAATGCCGAAAAGAAACAGGCCCGCGAAAGCGGGCCTGTTTCGCATTCCGGCGATGATGCTATTCGTACCGCAGCGCGATGATCGGATCGAGCGATGCCGCCCGGCGCGCAGGCCAGACGCCGAAGAGAATACCAACGCCCGCCGAGAAGATGAATGCGATCAGGACCGACGAGGGATCGACGGTCGTGTTGAATCCACCGAGCTTGTTCAGCGCCGCTGCGCCGCCGCCTCCCACGAGAACTCCGATAAGTCCACCGAGAAGACACAGCACGATCGCCTCGATGAGAAACTGAAAGAGAATTGCCTTCTTCGTTGCGCCGAGCGCTTTTCGCACACCGATCTCGCGCGTTCGCTCCGTGACCGACACGAGCATGATGTTCATGATCCCGATTCCGCCGACCAGCAGACTCACCGCTGCAATTCCAGCGAGCAGGAACGTGAACGTTCGCGTCGTTTCGGCGAAGGTATTCAGAAACTCGGCCTGATTGCGGATATCGAAGTCATCGCGCTTGTCGGCTGTGAGTCGATGCTCGCGCCGCAGAATCGATTGTATCTCTGCCTGCGCTTCGGGAATCTTGTCTTCGCTGATTGCGAGTATGCCGATCGTATTGAGATTGTCGGTTCCCATCACGCGGTAGCGCGCGGTCGCGAGCGGGATGATCACCTGATCGTCGGGATTGAATCCGGGATTCGTCTGACCTTTTGACGCCAGAACTCCGATCACCTGGAATTGTATTCCACCGATACGCACCTCTTCGTTGAGCAACGCATCCGGTGACTGCAATCCAAGATTATCGATCACCGCCGAGCCGACGACGGCGACGCGCCGCATTCCCGCTTCTTCCTGCTCGGTGAACATTCTGCCGGCCTGCAGCTTGTAATTGCGAACGAGCAGATAGTTGGCCTTCGCGCCGGTCACCTGCGTCATCGCGTTGTACGTTCCCCACTGGAACATCGCGCGCTTGTTCATCTCCGGCCCGACGGCAGCGAAATACTTACCGCGCTTCTCGAGTGCTTCAGCATCGCGAATCGTGAGCTTCTCATTGTTGTCGGTTGCGACGCCAAACCCTCGACGCGCGCCGGGTCGAACCTGAAGAAGCGTGGTGCCGAGCGACGCGATGCGTTCGCTGATCGACTTCTGCGCACCCTTGCCGATCGCGACCATCGCGATGACCGCGGCAACACCGATGACAATCCCAAGCATCGTGAGGAACGATCGGAGCTTGTTCGCGCGGAGCGCACCGAGCGCGACGAGGACGATCTCCTTCACGATCATCGCCTCGCCGGCGCCCCTTCGTTTCAGGACATCGAGCGCCTGGTCTTGGTGCTCCGGTGCTTGCTGCTGCTCGAGCTGTCTGGCCGGAAGGCTCATTATCCGCCACCTCCTCCAGGGCGCTGACCGCCGCCGGCCGCGCCGCCTCTGCCGCCTGCGCTGCCGCCCGCACCGCCTGCTCCACCGCCTTGCTGCTGCCGCTGCATTCCCGGCATGCCCGCGCGGTTCCTCACCTGGTCGAGCTCGCTCTGCTGTCTCGCCTGCATCGCAGCCACATTCAGAATCGCGACCTGCTCACCCTCCTTAACGCCATCGAGCACTTCGGAGTAATCGAAGTTCGCCACGCCAAGTCGCACGACGCGCGGGATGTATTTGCCGTCCTTGACGACGAAAACCATTGCACGACGAGAGCGCGCCTGACCCGTACCTGTTCCGGCTCCCGTTCCGAATCCACCGCCCGTTCCTGTCGCCGCACCGCCTTGCGCTGAGCCTGCTCCCTGCCCGCCACCAAAGCCGCCGCCACCTGCAGCCCGCTGACGGAAGTTGCACGCGCGCGCAACGTTCGGATCGAGCTTCACCGCTGAATAGATCTTCGCCATCTCGGCCTGCATCGCAGATCGATCGAGCTCTCCCGAAAACATCTTCTGTCTCAGATCGGAGATCTGCTTCTGAACTTCCGGATGCTTTGCGAGCGTCGCGGTAACTTCCTCGCACTGCTTGTCCGTGACTTCAGGAAGATTGAACCTCCCGCCGGCCTGACCGCCTCCCTGATCGTCCTGTGCGCCAGCGCGCCCAGCTGTCCCCTGTCCGTCCGCTGCATTTGCTCCGTTAGTGCCCTGTGTGCTTGCCACCTGTGTTCCGCCGCGATTGCCCCGCGCTCTGAATAACTGCGCACGAACCGAGTCCGCGTTGAGTCCGAGAAGCTGCGCAACCTGCACGACTTCATTCGGGCTGCGCACCGCATCATTTGGAACTGCAACGACATTTTCCTTGCGATCGATCGTGATGGATACTTCGCCGTTCATTCCCGGCATCAAGAGCCGCGCCTGATTGTCGATGCTCACAAGCACCGGGAACATCGTCACTGACTGTTCGACGACAGCCTGCGGCTCGATCTTGTCGACGACTCCCTGGAACGGCCGATCCGGGAATGCGTCGACAGTGACTGTTGCCGGCAGACCCTGACGGACTTTTCCAATGTCGGTCTCATTCACCAGCGTTCTAACACGCACCTTGGTGAGATCGGCCATCTTGATGATGGTAGTTCCGCCGCCGAACGTCCCTGTTCCGGATGCGATCACCTGCCCGATAGCGACCGGCTTCTCGATCACCGTCCCCGCAACCGGCGCGCTAACTGTGGCCTCTTCCAAGCCCTGTGCGCGGATGTCGAGTGCCGCGCGATTGCGCAGCACGGTCGCCTGCGAGTTCGCGTAATCGACCTGCGCAGCTTCGTGCTCCTGTGACGTGATGATGCGATCCTTGAACAGCTGATCGGCTCGCTGCTTGGCTTGACGCGACACCTGAAGCTTGATCACTGCTGCATCGAGGTCCGCTTTCGCCTGCGCGTAGGCGTTTCGGGTGTCCCTCGTATCGAGCTGCGCGATCAGGTCGCCCGCTTTGACGAACGTTCCTGTTTCGACGGGCATCGCGATTATCTGCCCCGAGGACTTCGACTTCACCTCGACGACGTTGATCGGCTCGACTACTCCGGTTGCTTCGGCATCCACGACGATGGTCTGCCGCTCGACCGGCACGACCGGGATCGTCAGCTTCGGCTCCTTGTTTCGCGAGCAGGCGAGTGCTCCGGCCGCCGCGAGTATGAGCAATGCAATCCGTTTCACTTGTCTCTCCTAGAGATCACGCCCAATGAGCGCTTCGAGCTGCGCCTTGGCGATTCGATAGTCGTATCTCGCGCGAATGAGTGCTGCGCGCGCCTGGTCGAGCTGGGTCTGCGAGGTCAATAGATCGAGCAGCGTCGTTGCACCGAGCTCGTACCGCCGTTGCTGCACGCGAAGGTCTTCGACAGCTGCCGCAACCGAAGCGGCCTGAATAGCGACCTGCTGCTGCGCGGTGCGCATCTGTCCAAGCGACTGCACCAGCGTCTGCCTCGCCAGAAACTTCATGTCGCGGAACGTCGCCGCGGCAGTCTCCTCCGCCACATTCGCCCGCACCACCGACATCTCGCGATTCAGATTGTTGAACAGCGGGAAGTTGAGGCTGAAGCTCAAGTTCTGATTGTAGGCGTAGCGCGCGTCACCCGAGCCGAAGCGACTGTCCAGCCCACTTCCGCTGCGATTGAAATTCAGATTGACCGTGGGAAGATAAGCCGCTTTCGCCGAGCGGACGTTCGCGTGCGCGGCGGCGAGCTGCGCGTCAGCCTGAAGAACGGAAGGCGATTTGGTCGCGAGCTGCTCGAGCTCCGCAATATCCGGAACCACAATTCTCTGATCGGCTGTATCCGCTGGATTTGCTGTCACCGGACGCGCGGATGAAACGAGTCGAGTGAGAGTTGCGTCGGCGACGCTGCGATTGTTCTGCGCGGTCAGCAGCGCGAGGCGCGCATTGCCGACCTGAATGACTGACCTCAGCGAATCGGATACTGTGGCGGCGCCTGCTTTCAAACGAATCGACGCTGCCTTGAGCTGCTGATTCGCCTGCTCGAGCTGTGCGTTCGCCGCTTCCTCGGATTCGCGCGCGGCGAGCGACGCGTAATACTGCTGCTTCACCTGGAGCGAGATCTGATACTTCTGCGCGGTCTCACCGGCTTCCGCGGCATCGACATCAGCGCGAGCGCGATTCAGATCGAAGAAGCGGCGTCCGCCATCGAAAAGCTGAATGCTGCTCGAAAGACTCGTGGAATAAGTCGTTGGCTGGCCGGTGTACGGCACGAGATTCCCCTGCGGATCGAACCGGTCACCCTGTTGCCGCTGCGATCCAGCCCCCACCGATATCGTAGGAAGAAACGCTGACCACGCCTGCTTGACTCCTGCTGACGAAGTCAACAGCGTGCCGCGCGCCTGAATTGCACTCGGTGCGTTCCGCTGAGCCATTCGAATAGCGTCGCTCAGCGAGATCGGAGTCGCTGTCGAGTCGACGATCGTTTGTCCCCGAGCCGATGCCGGCGCGAGCGCCATCAAGACAATTATCAGAATCCGTTGCTTCACCGTCCCGGTCTTCCTCTAGAATCAGGGCCCCCTCCACCTCCCCTTCGACCTCCGCGCTGGCGCATCTCCTCGCGCATCTTATCGAGCTTCGCCTGCTGCTCGGGATTAAGGAGCCTCTTCAACTGTTCGTGTGTGCTGTCGCCAATCGCACGACCGACTTTCATCAGTGAGTCGAGCTGCGGCTGGATTGGTTTGTAGAGCTCGCGCATCTGTTGCCTGCGGCTCTCCATTATCGAATCGAATCCGGCGCGTTGCGCCGGAGTAAGGCCGAGCTCAGTGGCCATGCGGTCGATCGACGGACGACCCCGGTCGCCGCGAGGATGACCGCGTCCCCTCATCAGGTGATCAGCCGTGTATCCGAGCGCTGCACCCGCGAGAAAAACTCCGAGCAGAAGAATGACAGCGAAGCTCTTTGAGCGTTGCATCAATTCATGCCCCTCACCGAGAGAGGACGTAGCGGAGCGTCGCATCGCGTGCCGACGCTGCGTCAGTCGAGCTCATGAGATCCGTTGTCGCCGACACTGATTCGGGCGACGTAGACCGAACGACTTCCTCATACGCGTACTGATCGTCCGTATCGATGATTCTGCTGTTCACGATTCCTGCCACGGCGAGCAGCGCAACGGCAGCAATCAGCCCGGTCTGCGCCCAGCGGCTAAGAACGCCCCAGTAACGGCCGGATTCGACTGAATCGGCGCCGGCAGCACGCGCCATCACGCGCTGCTCGAGACCTGCCCAGTAGCGGTCCTCGCCTGCCGGATCGACAGGTGGCTTGTACGCAGAGCGAATCACCGACGCGAGCCGCGCATCGAGCGCGTCCTTGTCGGAGCTCATCGGCCGGGATCCCGGCTCTGGAAACTTCAGTTCGTCAGCCATGTCGCTACCCTCTCAGGTCCTTCAGTATCTCGCGCAACCGCTGTCGCGCGTGGTGCAAATCCGATCTCGCGGTACCGCCGGGAATTCCCAGCATCTCGCCGATCTCGCCGTGGGTGTATCCCTCGACGTCGTGGAGCACTATCACCGACCTCGCCCGCTCAGGAAGCTGCGCTACCGCGGCGAGAAGCCTCTCGCGAAGCTCCGCATCCTCCGCCGGATCGCGGAAAGGCGATTGCAACGCGTCAGTCAATTCCTCCGCGCTGCGGACTTTTTTCCGCCGCGTGATGTCCAGGGCCGCGTTGGCGACGATCCGGTTGAGCCATGATCCGAACTGTTGCTTGACGTCGAACCGGTCGAGCGCCTGGTAGGCCCTCGCGAACCCTTCCTGGACCGCGTCCTCCGCGTCCTCGTGCACCGTAACGATCGCGCGCGCAACAACATAGGCTCGGCGCTGATGCATGCGTACGAGCCCCGCGAACGCGGTCTGATCACCCTCCCGAGCAGCGCGGATCAGCTCGCGCTCCTCGTCGGATATACGCGGGGGGACCGTCAATCGTTGGATTTGTCCTTGAGTTAGAGGCTCGTATCAAGGGATACGATTGGACCATGCATGTTGCTGGCCCGAAAGGCGGGAACAGGTCAGTGCGAACTGCGAACTAACTGCGAACTGCGGACTAACTGCGAACTACGAACTCACGGCGGGAATCGGAAGGCGGGAAGCGGGCGGCCGGGGGCGGGTACGGGTACGGGCCGCGGGAGTCTGGCAGCCGGGCTAGTGCGGTGTCGTTGCTGCGGCGGGGGTCGCCTTCTCTTCGGCTGCTTTTCCCTTGAAGTGTCGGTTCGTCAGATAAACGATCGTCAACAGAACGAGGAACAGAACTGATCCACCGAGTATGAGCCCGCGGAGCGCGGCGCCGAGGTCAGTGCTCTTCTTGTGATCCATTTCGCTAGCTCTCAGCGCCGTCCGAGACGCGAACGCGAGTCATCGTGTCGTTAGGCTGAATCTGCTTCATCACGTCGAGTCCCTGTGTGAGCTTGCCGAATACAGTGTGCACGCCATTCAGGTGTCGCGTGTTCGCCTCGCTCAGAACGATGAAGAACTGACTGCCGCCAGTATTCTTTCCCGCATGCGCCATCGACAACGCGCCGACGTCGTGCTTGCGAGGATTATTCTCCGTCTCGCACTTGATCGTGTAACCGGGTCCACCGGTGCCGATGCGGCGGTCACCTTCGGGGAGATCGCGCGATAGCGGATCGCCACCCTGCAACACGAAATCCTTGATCACGCGATGGAATTTCACGCCGTCGTAGTATCCCTTGTTTGCCAGCTTCTCGAAATTCGCGACGGTGTTCGGCGCATCCTTGTCGTAGAGCTCGGCGGTCATTGTCCCGCGATTCGTCTCGATGGTTGCTTGTTTCATTGAGTGGCTACCTGTAACCCGTGACCAGCGACCGGCGACCGGCGACCGTATGATACATCACACCCGGCTCGACGGGCAGATGTCGTTCAGCACGCACGCCGCGCACCTGGGGAGTCGCGCTAAACAGACGCGCCGTCCGTGAAAGATCAGAAGATGTGACAGCTGCACCCATTCCTCGCGCGGATAAAGCTTCATCAGAACTGCTTCGACTTTCACAGGATCGGTTTCGTTGGTGAGGCCGAGTCGAACCGACAGACGTCCGACGTGCGTGTCGACAACGACACCTTCGCTTGTATCAAGTGCGTTGCCGAGTACGACATTCGCCGTCTTGCGACCGACTCCCGGGAGTAACACGAGCTCGGCCATCGTTCGCGGGACTTCCCCATCGTGACGCTCTACGATCGCCGCAGACATTCCAAGCAGACTCTTCGTTTTGTTGCGGAAGAATCCTGTGCTCTTGATGATCTCCTCGAGCTCCGTCTGATCGGCGGCAGCGAGCGCTCTTGCGTCCGGATAGCGGGCGAACAGCACCGGAGTGACCATGTTGACGCGCTTGTCGGTGCACTGCGCGCTCAGGATCGTCGCGATGAGCAGCTGCAGCGGCGTCTCGAAGTCGAGCTCCGTACGTGCGTCCGGGTATTCGATGTGAAGCCGGCGCGCGATCTCGAGCGCGTGAGCCTTGAGCTCAGCCCCGCGGAGCGCTCGCCGCTTTCGCGGCCGCTTTACTTGTCGCGCTTTTTCTTTGCGAATGCGAGCACCTCCTCTGCGCTCCGCGTGTTCAGAACGTCTTCGCTCCTGAGCCACCCTTTTCGCGCAAGACCGACTCCGACGAATGTGTTGTCGAGACTGTTCACCGAATGCGAATCCGGTCCGATCTCGATGAGCACACCGCGGTCGCGTGCAGCTCGGCAATGTCGCCAATCGATGTCGAGACGATGTGGATCGGCATTGAGCTCGATCGCCGTTCCCGTTTCCGCAGCTTTCTCGATGACCGCTTCCACATCGATCGGGTAAGGCTCGCGCGACAGGAGCAGCCGCCCGGTCGGATGGCCGAGCACCGTCAGATGTGGATCGTCGAGCGCGCGAAGGACGCGATCAGTCATCGCCGCGCCATCCATACTGAAACGGGAATGGATCGAGCCGACGACGTAATCGAATAAATCCAGAATCTCGTCATCGTAGTCGATGCGGCCGTCGGCGAGAATATCGGCCTCGATTCCCTTGAGGATGCGAAAGCCCCTGTTCTTCGCGTTCAGCCGATCGATCTCCTCATGCTGCTCGGCGAGCTTGTCGCGCTTGAGTCCGCCCGCGTAAAACGCCGACTCGGAGTGGTCGGTTATCCCGACATAATCCCACCCGCGCTTTCGGGCGCCGGCAGCGAGCTCAGCAATGGTGGACGTGCCGTCGGAGTATACGCTGTGGCAATGAAGTGCACCGCGAATGTCATTCTCCTCGACGAGCGTCGGAAGCGTGCCTGCCGCCGCTGCCTCCACTTCGCCGCGTCCTTCGCGGAGCTCGGGCGGAATCTGCTGTAAGCCCAGCGCCTTGAAGAAATGCGTCTCCGATGGGGTTGGTACTGCTTTCCCACCACGACCGATAACCCCGTCATCGGTGAGCTTGATTCGCTTCTTCGCTGCATGCCGGTGGACGTCTTTGATGTGAGCGTCATTTCCCGTCATCCGCCACACGGCGTAGCCCGCGGAATCGGCTGGCACGCAGAGGATATCGACGCACACCTCGTCGACGTAGGTAATGGTCACGAATCCGCCGGTGCGTTTCGCGCGTTTCACTCCTGCACCCTCGGCGAACGAGGCAGCAACTTCTTGAGGATCTGCCTTGCAGACAGCAACGATATCCACGTCGCCGATGATCTCGTTGTGCCGTCGCACCGATCCCGCGATTATCGCTTCGATCACATCGGGATGACGCGCAACGTGCTCGCGAACGACCAGAGCCTGCATCAGTCCGCGGTGATACAGAGTCTTTCTGGATGACGATCGCGCGAACTCTATTCCCTTGAGGATTCGCTCGGCGGTCTTGGGTCCGAACCTTGGGAGCTTCGCGAGTCGTCCATCCAGCGCGGCTGCCTCGAGATCATCCAGTGATTCGACGCCGAGCGCTTCCTGTATCTGGTGGATCTTGGTGCCGCCCAGGCCGGGAACTTTGAGGAGCTCGTAAAGTCCCTTTGGTGTGGAGTCGCTCAGGCGATTGAGGTAGCTGGACTCGCCGGTCTCGACGAGCTCGCGGATTACCGAGAGAGTCGCGGGTCCGACTCCTTTCGTTTTGGCGAGGTCACCTGAATTGAGAAGCGGCCCGAGGTCATCGCTGCCGATCTCGAGGATTGCACGCGACGCCGTTTTGTATGCGCGGGCGTTGAATCGTGGTGCGCCGGCCAGATCGAGGAGTGTGCTGATCTGCGAAAGGACGTGAGCGGCAGTCCGAGAGTCCATTCAGGCAATATAGACACGCTGCGACGGGCTCCTAATGCACTGACAGGGGAAAAGGAACGGAGCACGCGGAGCACGCGGAGCACGCGGAGAAAACCTTCTGTGGGTTGAACGACGGATGAAATCGCGGCGGAATCGAACTGTTGTTCCAGTCAAAGAGATTGCTGTTCTCAGCGTGCTCCGCGTGCTCCGTTCCTTTTCCCCCAGCAGTCGTTGAGGGGTTTGTGAGGGTCTACTCCTCTTTCCCCGCTTGCGATGGCAGTCGCTCGACCATTTCGTGGAGCTGCTTGATGATCAGCTCGATTTCCTGCCTCGCTCCCTCCGCGTCGAGGAGACCCTTCCGCATGTTGATCGCGACACGATTCATGTACTTGATCTTCATCAGCATCTCGTCGGTCGCTTTGCGGAGGGCCGAATAGCGGCGCTTGTCGGCTTTCGCGCGATGATAGCGGCGGATGAAATCCTCGAGAGTGAGCCGTCGCGCGAACTGGATTGCCTCTTCCACCGTTCGGCCGGGGATTGCGCCGTGATCGGGAATTCCCTGTCCCGTCGCGGGGTCGGCGAAGAACAGCCGGCCGATGTACTCGATGCCGTCGTAGGCGATTCGCACCGAGACGTCGCACGGCTTGCCGTCCATGTCGACCGTCGACAGGTGCTGCTGAACAATTCCGAATTCTGACATTACTGCTTCGTCTCGACCTCTTCGGTTCTCGCGAGGAAGCTATCAAGCGCCGAGAAAAGTGCGGCCGGCTGCTCAACGTACGGCACATGCCCGCAGTCGTCCAGCAGCACGAGCTCGGCGCCCATTGCACGAGCCCCCTCAATGGACGACTCGACCGGAATGGGATCGTCACGGCCGTGTACGAAAAGAGACGGACACGTTATCGAGACAAGCTTCGGCACGAGATCGTAGTCGCCGAGGCTTTCCCAAACCGACTGCTGTATCCGGCTCATCACACGGAATGGAGTGAGATTCGTGGCCTTCTCCGGATGTGCGAAATACCCTGCAACGGAGAGCTCGAAGCTCCGCTGACGATACGCATCCGGGTCACGCTCGCGCAGGCCGGATTGAGCGAGCTCTTCGCGCATTTTCCGGATCTCCATTCCCTGCTGGCGTCGGGTGAACTCGGCCTCGAACGCCTCTCGATATTTACGGGCAACCGGGCCGGGATCGATAAGCACCATTCGCGAAGGTGAGGGTGTCGCGCGTCCGGCTGCTGCCTCGAGTGCGTAGAGAATCGCGAGCAGTCCACCCCAGGAATATCCGACAATCGAGAGTGGCTCGAGTCGAAGCTCCGCGACGACTTTTTCCAAGTCGGCGACGTGCGTCTGCCAGGTTACCGGCTCACGATCGCTGGTTTGCGAGCGGCCGCCGCCGCGCTGATCGTAGAACGTGAGGTCGTACCTCTCCGCGAGGTGGAGCATCTGCGGCAGGAGATAGTCGTGATGCGCGCCGGGTCCGCCATGGAGGACGAGCAGTCGCTTCGCACCCTCGGGTCCGTAGCGACACCAATAGAGAGGAACCGGAGTTGTGGTGGTGTGCGCGGACTCTCTTGGCGGTGGGATCCGTAGAGGCATCGCAGGCTTCTTTAGACACTGAAAGGGGAAAAGGAACGGAGCACGCGGAGCACGCGGAGGAAAAGCGATTTAAGGGTAACGACATATGAGATCTCGCGCTGATCCCGCCGTCGTTCCGTCGTTAACAAGGAATTAGCAGTTCTCCGCGTGCTCCGCGTGCTCCGTTCCTTTTCCTTTTGAGCGCCTTCGTGGGCAGCTATCTGGCAGTGAAGTCCGTGCTCATGCTCACGACCCGACACGTCTCGGCGATGAGCGTCGCTGCCCGATCGAGATCTGCCAGCGATACCATCTCATTCGGCGAGTGCATGTACCGATTGGGAATCCCGACGACGGCAGTGGCGATTCCCTCGTGCGCGATGTGGATCGCATCAGCATCTGTGCTCGTATCCCGACCAGCTGCATGCAGATTGTACGGGATCCCATGCTTGTCGGCGGTTTGTCGCAATAACGCCAGTACAACCGGTGAGATAATTGATCCGCGCGTCAGCACCGGACCGGCGTCCATCTTCGATTCGCCGATCTCTTTTTTTTCCATCCCCGGATGATCCGTCGCAAAAGTCACATCGACAACGAGTGCCATCTGCGGATTGAGACACGTTGCACAGATGAGCGCGCCGCCGCCGCGCCATGAGATCTCCTCCTGCGTCGTCGCGACAGCAACTACACGAGCCTCACCCGGATTATCGGCGTAACGCCGCAACGCCTCGAGAACGATGAATGCACCGATTCTGTCGTCGATCGACCGCGAGACGAGCCGGCCGTTCGGAAACTCCATTGTCCGCGAATCGATCACACCCGCATCCCCGATCGACAGCCGCTCCTCAGCCTCTTTCTTCGAGGTCGCGCCGATATCCACCCATAAATCCGTGAGCTTCGTCGCCTTGTCGCGGTCCTCCTGTTTGATCAGATGAATCGGCTTCCTTCCGACAACACCGAAAACGTCACCGTCCCTGCCGATGAATCTGATCCGCTGCGCAACGAGCACCTGTGGATCCCAGCCGCCGATCGCTGAGATGTACGCGAAACCATCATCATCGATGTACGTGACGATGACGCCGATCTCGTCGATGTGGCCTGCGAGCATTATTGTCGGCGCGCCCGGCGTGTTCACTTCGGCGATGCTGTTTCCTGCGACGTCGCCCCGGACTTGAGCGAAGCTCCCCGCTCGCTCGCGCCACACTTTGGCTGGAGCGGCTTCAAACCCGGAAGGTCCGGGACTGTCGAGGAGTCGATGGAGAAAGTCTATGGAGTCCTTTTCAAACATTAGATGTTCGTGTGGGTACGAGGTACGGGGTATGGGGTGATAACATAGCACTCCCCGATGTGCACCTGTTAACGTTGCGAGATGAAATCAGTCGGAACTTTGCTGCTTGCCGCATTTACGATCGCGCCGGGTCTGCCCGCGACCCGTACCCCGTACCTCGTACCGATTTCGAACGTCCGCTACGACGTAACCTTCGATTCCGCCACTGCTCGTACACGAACGATCGAAGTGTCGATGAGCTTCAACGCATCCTCGGGCGATGTCCTCCTCTCATTGCCCGCATGGACGCCCGGTTCCTACGAGATCGACAACTTCGCGCGCTACGTCTTCAGCTTCCGCGCTGCATCGGGATCGGACTCGCTCGATTGGGATAAGGCGGATCAGGACACATGGCGCATCCGCGTGAAACGCGCGGGTCCCGTGACTGCTGCATTCAACTACACAGCATTCTCACTCGACAATGGCAACGCCTGGTCGACCTCGAATTTCACCTTCTTCAACGGCACGAATCTCTTCCTGTATCCAGAGGGGCAGCCGCTCGATTTCCACTCGACGGTGACTGTGCATACAGAGCCGGCATGGCGTGTCGTAACCGGAATGCCGCCGGCCACCGGCGTCAATTCCTTCACGGCAAGTGACTACCACGACCTCGTCGACTTTCCGTTCTTCGTCGGTCGGTTCGATCTCGATAGCACACAGGCCGGCGGCAAGCCGCTCCGGTTTGCGGCGTATCCAGCAGGCAGTCTGAACGAGTCAGCGCGACGAGGTGTCCTGGATCAACTGGCACGTCTCGTCCCTCCCGAGGCCGCGGTGTTCGGCGAAATACCTTGGTCGACATACACCGTTTTTCAGGTAGCCGACTCCGGATTCACTATCGGCAGCGCTTCCGGACTCGAGCATCAGAATTCACACCTCGACATCGTGTCTCCCATCGTGCTCGGCAATCCGGGACTCGGATCGCTTTACGCGCACGAGATCTTTCACGCCTGGAACGTGAAGCGCTTGCGACCGGCGGAGATGACGCCGTACCGCTACGACCGTCCGCAGCCGACGCCGCTTCTCTGGATCAGCGAAGGAATCACTGATTATTACGCCGACCTTGCGGAGGTTCGGAGCGGAGTCATCGACACTGATCGGTTCGTGATCATGACTGCGGGGAAGATCAATCACGTCGCCGACGCTCCGCCGACAGCGCTCGAGGATGCGTCGCTCTCGGCATGGATAAAACCGGCCGATGGAACCGAGGACATCTACTACGACCAAGGATCCGTTGCAGGGCTGCTGCTGGACATTCTGATTCGAGACGCGAGCGACAATGCACGCTCGCTCGACACGGTGATGCGCGAGCTGTACGAGACGACCTACAAGCGTGGTCGCGGATTCACGAACGAGGAGTGGTGGAGCGCTGTATCGCGCGCGGCGAACGGAAAATCATTCACCGATTTCGCACGGCGTTACATCGACGGCCGACAACCGTATCCCTGGGATACTGTCCTCCCACTCGGCGGCTTCCGCCTCAACGTCGAGCGCACCGTACAACCTGGAATCGGAGTAGCGCTTTCAGACGATGAAAACGGCCGGCGTGTGATGGATGTTGCTGCGAGAAGCGGCGCGCAGGCTGCGGGAATCAAAGTCGGCGATTACATCGTTACGATCGGGGGAGTGAGCATCGGCGATCCGGCATTCCCGACGAAGTTCAGCGATGCCCACAAGACAGCAGTGCCGGGAACGCTGATCCCCGTCGTGATTCGACGGGGATCAGAGCAGCTTACGCTGAATGTTGCCGGAAGATTTTCCGCGCTGGAGACTCGCCGATTGATAATCGATCCGCGCGCGTCTCCGAAGGCTGTCAGGGTGCGGGACGGGATCCTGAAGGGTACCACCCGATCTTAGCAGCATCGCGCGCCATCGGCCCGCGCCACGGCTCCTTCATCGTGGCTTCCACTTCATCGATCTCACGCGGCGCGCGCGATACCCATTCGAGTCCCTTCTCGGTCATGATGTAATCGTCCTCGATGCGGACGCCGATGTTCCTGTACTTCTGGAAGGCGGGGCGGATCTTCTCGATGAACGCGAGATTCTTCGGTGTTTTTGGAATGATGTCGAGCGTGTTCTCGCGAACGTAGATCCCGGGCTCGATGGTGAATGCACTTCCGGCAATGAGCGGCGCCCCGCCGCTGGCAGCTCCCGGATCGTGTACGTCGAGTCCGATGCCGTGACCGAGTCCGTGCATGTAATACAGTCTGAACGGTGAGCACTGCCGCGTAGCTGTTGAATCGCAGTCGATCGTTCCGGTCGCCGACTCGATCAGTCCAATGCGTGCGAGCCCCACCGCCAGTATCGCACTGGCCGAGTCGCTGAGGATCCTGCCGGGCGTGTTCAACTTGGCTTGTCGCTCTGCCGATGCCTGCGCGTCGCGAACGATCTGATAAATCGCGCGCTGTTCAGGAGAGAACTTGCCGCTCACCGGAACCGTGCGCGTGACATCGGCCGAGTAACCGAGGTACGACGCGCCGATGTCCATGACGATGACGTCGTTGGGGGCGAAGAATCGATCGTTCGCGTTGTAGTGCAGCGTTGTCGAATTCGGACCCGAGCCGACGATGCTCGAGAACGAAGCGCGCTCGGCCCCATTTCGCCGGAAGGTGTAATCGATCAGCGCGTTGATCTCGAACTCGTTCTGCCCGGGCGCGACGTACTTCATTGCCTCACGCTCCGCGTCGACCGTTATCGCAATCGCTTTACGAATTAGATCGAGCTCGGCCGCTGTTTTCACCCGGCGCAGCCGATCCACGACGCTGTCGACCTTCTGAATGTCCGGCGGATTCTGTCGCTTGGCGAAACCGCCGACGATCTGATCGTCGCGAGTGATGATCGGGCCTTCTGAATTGAAGTTGCCGACAACGTGCAGCGTGGCGCCCGGATTGCGTGTGATCAGCGTGTCGATCACGTTCGCAAGACTGGATGCCATGCGCGCGTCGAAACCGAGCGTTTGTCGAACGCCTTCCAGACCAAGTCGCTTGCCAGTCCAGACTTCCTCTGCGGGATTCCGCGGATTGACGAAGAGTATCTCCTTTCCGACGATCTTTCCGTCTTTCGCAACGAACGCGAGTGCGGCTTCGGGCTCAGTGAAGCCGGTGAGGTATCGAAACCGCGAGTTCTGGAAGAAGCTGATGTAATCTTCTTCCGGCTCCGGTGACCCGAGCGCGACAACGATCCCGTTGCCCACCGCTTGCGCGAGCGCCGCCCTTCGTTGAGCGTACTCGCTTTGCGGTATCTGGGCGTTGAGCGCGGCTGCGTTCGCAGTCAAAAAGGCCGCGACCACTATTGTGCGAATTCTATCCACCTCTGAGTACCGCTTTGGCGATCGTCTGCAATTGCATGTTCGACGTCCCTTCGTAGATAGCTCCGATCTTCGCATCGCGATAAAACTTCTCCACAGGATAGTCTCGAGTGTACCCGTAGCCTCCGAACAGCTCGACACACAGCGAAGTGACTTTCTCGCATACCTGTGACGAGAAGAGCTTCGCCATCGCTCCTTCTCTGGCGATGTCCTTTCCGGAATCCTTGAGACGGGCCGCATTGTAAACCATCAGCCGAGCGGCTTCGAGATCAGTCGCCGCCTGGGCGACCTGGAATTGTATACCCTGGAATTCGCTGAGTGATTTCCCGAACTGCTTCCGTTCATTCAAATACGAAATCGCCGCGCTGAGCGCGCCGTGCGCGACGCCGATCATCTGCGCGCCAATTCCAATTCGTCCTTCATTGAGTGTCTCGATCGCGACCTTGTAGCCCTGACCAACGGGTCCGAGCACGTTTTCTTCAGGCACTTCGCAGTTGTCGAGCAGAAGCTCGGTAGTGCTCGATGCTCGGATGCCGAGCTTCTCTTCCTTCTTCCCTACAGCGAATCCGGGAAAATCCCGCTCGATGATGAATGCGGTGATGCCTTTGTATCCCGCGGATGGGTTTGCATTCGCGAAGACGACGTAGATGCCCGCTTCAGCGCCGTTCGTGATCCACAGCTTTCGTCCGTTCAAGATCCAGCGATCGCCCTTTTTCTCTGCGCGGGCCGACATGCCGAATGCATCGGAGCCCGAGCCTGATTCCGACAACGCATATGCCCCGACGATCTCGGTGGTGAGCATCGGCAGATACTTCGCCTTCTGATCCGCGGATCCGTATCGCGTGATCGGATAATTCACCAGCGTGTTCTGAACGTCCGTTACAATTGCAGCTGCAGCGTCGGCTTTGCTGATCTCCTCTACGGCGAGCGTCACCATGAACAGCGTTCCGCCGGCGCCGCCGTACTCCTCGGGCACTTCGATGCCCATCAATCCGAGCTCGAAGTATTTCGGGATGAGATCAGGGTCGATCTTCCCAGCCTTTTCCATCGCCACAACGCGGGGACGCACCTCTTCATCGACGAATCCCGCGACAGCTTCGCGGAACATCACTTCCTCTTCCGTGAGCTGGGTAAGCGCGGGCCGAGTTTCAGTTTGTGTCGTCATGGTCTTTTAAGGTAGCTACCCTCTTTTCTCGAGCGAAGCGAGCAGCGACTTAAAGCGAGGGCTTCCGTGCAGCGATTCGAAATCGGAGTCGTGCTCAATCCAGCTACGGTGTCCGAACCCGAGGCTGACAGCCTTCTCGAGCGAGGCAAGAGCCTGCTCGGCTTCGCCGCTTGTCGCGTAGATGCACGCCACATTGTACAACACAGTCGCGTCACCCGGGCTTATGGCGAGCGCCTGTGCCGCATAATCCCTCGCGCGTGCGACGTCGCCTAAACGCGACGCGGCGGTACCTCCCATATAAAGTGCGCGAGGATCGTCCGGATTGAGCTCGAGTCGCTTTCGGGCTTTATCGAGTGCGCGCTTATACGCACGCTGCGAATCAGCAGTACGTCCGTGGGATGCGTAAACGCTGCCGAGCAGGCCGGGAACGACGTAGTCCTCGGGGCGCAGCTCCTCGGCACGCTCGAACGTCTTCGCCGCTTTCTCCAACTTGCCCTGCGCGAGAAGCGCGCGTCCGTACATGTAAGCAGCGTCAAAGAGCTGAGGGTTGAGCCCCATCGCTGTCTCGAATTCAGTCTCGGCTTCGTCATGCTTGCCGAGTAGTGAGACGGCGAGTCCACGGGCAACGTGAGCTTCCGCGAGCTGCGGCGCGAGCTCGAGTGCCCGACGACTGGCTGTCTCCGCGTTGGACAGATTGGCTTCGCTCGCATCGAAGTTCGTGTAGAGAACCGAGCAGCAGTCCGCGACTCCCGCGTAGGCGAGCGCATAGGTCGGATCTATCTCGATCGCCTTGTCGAACATCTGCCGCGCGAACTCGAGGCTTTGCTTCCTGAATTGATGGAAGAACTGCCGGCCACGCAGATAGCATTCGTATGCTTCGACGTTTACAGTCGGAACCTTCTCGATCGCGCGCTTTTCGTCTTCACTCAGAATCACGCGCAATGCTTTCACGATGTTCTGGGCGATCTCATCCTGGATAGCGAAAACGTCTTCCATGTCGCGATCGTAGCGCTGCGACCAGAGCTGATATCCGTCGGCGACGTTCACGAGCTGCGCGGTGATGCGGAGCTTGTTACCCGCCTTGCGCACGCTTCCTTCGAGAACGGTTGCGACATCCAACTTTTTTCCAACCTGTCGGATGTCTTCAGTCGTTCCCTTGAATGCGAACGAAGATGTGCGCGACGCCACGCGAAGAGCCTTGATCGTTGTGAGCGCGTTGATGATCTCTTCCGCCATTCCGTCGGTGAAGTACCCGTTCTCGCGCTCCGGGCTCATGTCCGCGAACGGAAGGACCGCAATCGACTTCGGTGCAGGGCCCGCTTTCACAGCTGTTGTCTCGGAAGGGGTGCTGACCTTTGGCCACACTAGCG
>DATBRZ010000060.1:0-13497 GCA_036560025.1 Gemmatimonadaceae bacterium
TGCTTCGCGGTACATCTCATCAAGGTTGTTCAAAATCGTACTGCGCGAACGTGACATTGAGCTACTCTCCGGGCTGGTAGCGCCGCGATTGTCGATCGAGTTGAGGCCGGCCAGGCGCTCCAGCGCCGTCTCCGGATCCTCGTTCTCGAAGATCAGTTTTTTCGCAGCTCCAAGCGCGAGTCTGCGTGGATTGAAGGGGTTGGGCGGGCTCACTGCGACGGATCGTGTGCTGGAAAGTTAAAGCAATGACCCAAGCGATGGAAAACGGCCTCATCTACCGGTTTGCCGTGCTTGAGGTGCTCGACCACAATGCGTTCCAACAGCGCCGGCGTCACTCGGGAATACCAGATGCCTTCCGGATACACGACGACGATTGGTCCATCGCTGCAGACGCCGAGACACGGCGTTTCACCACGTTTCACGCGGTCGGGTCCGAAAAGCAGATCCTCGCGCTGCAATAGCTCGGCGAGCAGTGAGTAAATCTGACGGCCACGACGATCCGGGGAGCAGAAATCGCCAGTGCACACCAGGACGTGGCGTGAATAGGACTCCATTTGCGGCTTTTTTTCGCTCATTCAGCAAAGATACACATGGTTAACAGCTCTTCTACTTGCACGACTGAGTGTTCAGTCTGATTATGCAGTAGCTCTCCTCTTTCAGGAGCTGACCATGGGGGCGACAATCACAACCAACGCAACAGCCGTCGATCCGATCATCGCCGGCAAGGGATACGTGCATCCCGAAGTTCTGGTAAGCACGGAATGGCTCGCCGAGCATCTCGACGATCCCAACATCAGAATCATCGAGAGCGACGAAGACGTTCTCCTCTACGATACCGGGCACATCCCCGGAGCACAGAAGGTGGACTGGCACCTGGATCTCAACGACCCGGTGCTGCGCGACTACGTCTCATCGGAGGAGTTCGAGAAGCTTCTTCGCCAGAAGGGAATCGACGACAACACGACAGTCATCTTCTACGGTGACAAGAACAACTGGTGGGCGGCATACGCGTTCTGGGTTTTCCAGCTGTTCGGGTTCACCAACGCCAAGCTGCTGGACGGCGGCCGTATCAAGTGGGAGCAGGAAGGCCGCCCGTTCAATACCGACGTGCCCTCGTTCCCCAGCACCAATTACAAAGCCCCCCAGCGCTCCGATGAGGAGATCCGCGCGTTCTTCAAGCAGGTGAGAGAACATTCAGCGGCCGGTAAGCCGTTGATCGATGTGCGCTCGCCCGAGGAGTACACGGGCCAGCGTACGCACATGCCCGACTATCCGCAGGAGGGCACGCTGCGCGGCGGACACATCAAGGGAGCGCGCAGTGTACCGTGGGCCAGAGCTGCCAATCCCGACGGAAGCTTCAAGGATGCGAATTCACTGCGCGCCATCTATGAGAGCGAGAAGGGACTCAGGAAGGGCGATGACATCATTGCTTACTGCCGGATCGGTGAGCGCTCGTCGCATACCTGGTTCGTGCTCACCTTTCTGCTCGGCTATGACAACGTCAGGAATTACGACGGCAGCTGGACGGAGTGGGGCAACGCAGTGCGCGCGCCAATCGAGAAGGGCCCGGAGAAATGACAGCTCGGGCACCGGCGCCGACCGCGACCAAGCCGTCGCGGATTCACGTCGAGTGGGTTGGTGGTCATCGATTTGAGGCGGGCCGTCCCAACGGAGCGACGGCCCGCATCGATGGTGAAGGTGAAACCGGACAAAGTCCGCCGGAAGCTCTGCTCAGCGCACTGGCGACCTGCGTCTCCTATGACGTGATCGACATCCTGGCCAAGCAGCGAACGCCAATTTCGTCGCTCGAGGTCGACGTCGTGGGCGAGCGCGTCGACGCGATTCCGCGGCGGTACAAGCACATCACGCTGAATTTTCGAATACGCGGAACCGGGATAGAGAAGGCGCAGGCGCTGCGGGCGATTGAGTTGTCGGCGACTAAGTATTGCTCGGTGCGCGATTCGCTGCGGCCGGATATTGATATCGATTGGGCTGTCGAGATCGTTTGAGACTCTGACGGATCTTCACGCATCTAACTGTAACGGTTGTGGGTTGGCGGTAGCACAGTTCCCTGTTACGGCTAGATGCGAGACAATCTCATCTCTTTTTTAATGTCTTCGGCGACCACTTCAGCTCCGACTGCTCCATCTCCTCCCGCAGCCGTACGTAGCTATCGTATCTCTCCCCGCTGATCCCTCCCTTCTCAACCGCATCGCGCACAGCGCACCCCGGCTCAACCCGGTGCGTGCAGTTGCCGAAGCGACACAACGGTATGTACTGGCGAAACTCGCGAAAGCATTCGTCGAGATGCTCGGATGCCAGTCCCCACATCCCGACTTCCCGCAGTCCCGGAGAATCCACCACGTACCCGCCGTCGGGCAGCGGATGGAGCAACGCGCCAACCGTCGTGTGCCGCCCCTTGTTTACCGATTCGCTGATCTCGCCAACGCGTAAATCGAGACCCGGATACATCGCGTTCATCAGCGATGATTTGCCGACACCCGAAGGACCTGTAAGAACAGAGGTCTTGCCTGCCAGCTGATCGTGCAGCTGATCGAGACCGATGCGCTGCTTAACACTCGTGAAGTGAACCGGATAACCCGCCGCTGCGTAATCAGAAAAGGCGCGCTCAGTCCCTTCTTTGTCGACGAGCTCGATTTTGTTGATGACGATCCGCGACTCGAGTGAGTTCGCCTCGGCGATCACCAGAAACCGATCGAGCATCCGGCGATGGGGCTCCGGCTTGGTCGCGGCGAAGACGATCACGACCTGATCGACGTTGGCGGCGACGATACGCTCACCCTGCCCTTCTCCCGGCGCCCGTCTCGCCAGTTGTGAATGTCGCGGCAGGATGTCAGCGATCGCCCAATGCTCGCCGCGCTGATCTATCTCCAGCACTACCCTGTCGCCCACCGCCAGCTTTTTGGTTTCTTCCCGTTCCTGCTTCAGTCTCCCGCGCAGCGACGCTTCGTGCGTCTCACCAGACTCGGCGCGGACGTGCCAGACTCCTCCAGTCCCTTTCAGCACGACGCCTTCTTTGCGCGTCAATTGCTACCCTCGCCGCGCATCACATCCCACCATGGCCGTTCGTCCGTGTGCTTTGCCCTGATGAGTGAGTCGAGCCTGGACTTCACTTCGTTGAGACGCATGGCCCCAACCATCTCGCGTGCTTCCGCTTCAGTCGACGCGAAGGCAAGAAATTCGGTTTCGAGGTGCCCGCTGGCGACGGGGTCGCCGTGGCCCCAGCGCACGAAGAGAAGATAAGCGGCGAATGGCCGATCCTTGTCGCCGCTGGTGTCGCTGACGATCTCGACGCTGTACGACGCTCCGTCACTTCCCTCGAAAGCGGCCGGCCGATCGTGCACGGCCATGTAGCCGCCGATGGTGTTCGGGTCACCCTTCGAGTGATCGGGAGGAATGAATCTGCCCATCTTCAGCGGCGGCGTCTGCCGACAATTTCCTTGAAGACGTTTCCGGTCAGGAACGCGACGTTAGCGGGTCGCTCGGCGAGCCGGCGCATCAGGTAAGGATACCACTGGGTTCCGAACGGAACGTACACGCGCACGCGATAACCCTCGCGCACAAGCCGATCTTGCAGGTCGCGTCTCACCCCGTAGAGCATCTGAAACTCGAATCGGTGCGGTTTGATGTCGTTTTCCTTGACGAAGCGCTTCGCCCCTTTGATAATCGCCTCGTCGTGTGTGGCAATGCCCGGATAGTTTCCTTTGAGCATCAGCTCCTGCATGCACTTTGTGTAATTCGCGTCAACGTCCTTCTTTTCGGGATATGCCACGGTCTCCGGTTCCTTGTAAGCGCCTTTGCAAATTCGCACGCGAGCCTTGAGCAGGTTGACGTGTTGAACATCGGCGAAGGTGCGATAGAGGTAACTCTGCAGCACGATGCCGACATTCTCGCGATACGCCGGATAGAGTCGCTGCTCGAAGAGATCCAGCGTTCGCTGCGTGTACTCGCTCGACTCCATGTCGATCCGCACGAAGGTTCCGTAATCTCTCGCGCGCTGGAGAATCTTGTGCATTATCGCAACGCACAGCTCCTCGGAGACATCGAGCCCCATCGCCGTCAACTTCACCGACACGTTCGCATCCGCTCTTCGCTCGTGGATGCGATCGAGCATCGTCACGTATTCCTGACCCGCCGCGCGCGCCTCAGCCTCGTTGTGGACACTTTCGCCGAGTAGATCGAGTGAGGCGGTGATGCCACGCGCGTTGAGACGAGCCACCGCGGCGAGGGCAGTGTCGAGTGTCTCACCAGCCACGAAGCGGTTGGCGAAACTCCTGGCGATGCGGTTGTGGCGGACGAACTTGAATATTTGCGGCTGACTCGAGAGATAGAGCAGGGCGCTACGAAGCATTAGTGCTGTGGTGACTGTAAGGCCGATGCGGAGGAGCGGCGTGTCGCGGCGCGTCCACGCCGGGAGAGATCGAAGATTCTGCTAACGGGAAAGCGGGCGCCCTTCTTGAGGTCGGCATCGAAGAAGTTCCAGGTCGTGAACCCGTCGTCGCTCTCGGGTTCGAGCAGGTAGACTATAAGGGCGCCCCGCGGCTGCGCTGTCGATACGATGAAAGATTTTGGGGGCAGAGCCTGCACGCCGCGTTGCCACGTGCCTTTGAGTCGCACTTCGCGGTGGCCCTGAAACAGTCGCGGCGAAGTAATGATTGAATCGATAGTGAAGGTCTCGCCACGGGCAGTCCATGCCGAATCAGATCGCTCCACTCGCACGCCGTGCAGGCGCAAAAGATTGACGACGGTGGTCTCCTGGGGCGCGAGAACGTACGCCGCGGGTGCCAGGCGATCGAGCGTTGACGTGAAGCGGTCGTAAACGGGCATCCGGATCGTCCTGTAGATGCCGCTGCGGCGCTCGCCTCTCGGAACGCCCGGCTGGGCGACAGCGGAGTCAGCGGTCTTTACGACGTCTTCCTTGATGACATCCATGCTGCGCGGTGACGCGATCAGCTCCGACCGAACCGCAACCATCTGCAGCGAGTCAGGCGAGTGACCCCACGCCAGTGGCTGGCTATCGGCGCGAGCGCTCAGCGACTGAATCGCCTGCCCTTTTTCAGCCACCAGCGAAAGAATCTCTTTGACGAACGCGTAGGTCGAGGCAATGCGGCGAGCCAGGGAGTCGTGCGAGTACGCCTCGCTCAGAATCCCAATCCGGCCGCGAACGCCATAGTAGTTGGTGCCGAAGCGCGGCCGCGAATCGTAAGTCGCCCAGCCTTCGTGTACGCTGCTGTCGGAGATCAGTCCCCGCTCGTCCGAGACGAAGTTGCCGTAGTCGAAGACTTCGAAGCCGTCACGCGTCCGCATACGCTCGCGCAAAAGCGGAAGCAAAGAGTCGCGTGCGTAAACCCCGCCGAATACGGCCGCCGGGCTGAGCGACGGAGAATAGGTAAGTGCGTAGCCGTGGAAGCTGCCGTCGGTGGTGTGGAGATCGACGAAGACATCGGGATCCCAGGCATTGAACATTGCGAGCGAAGCGCGCGTCTCCGGCGCTTCTGCTTTCACGTAGTCGCGATTGAGATCGAGACCCTGCGCGTTGGCGCGCACACCGACCAGCTCTGGCCCGTTCTGCTCGGTGCGATTCACTGACTGGGGCGCGAATCGCTCGTTGCCATCGGCGTTGTATATCGGCACCGCGATCAACACGATTGAATCGAGCGCATCCGGCTTCGGCGAAAAAGTGAGATCGCGAAGCAACGCCAGCAGCGCGTCTTTGCCCTCGATCTCTCCAGCGTGGATGTTGCCCTGAACATAGACAATGGGCCGGGCGAGAGCCTTTGCGGCGGCGGGGGTCGTCACGATTGGACGTGATGCAATCACATACGGTATGTCGCGTCCTTCGGCCGTCTTCCCGATCGATCCGAACTTCAGCGGTGCGCCGAGCGTTCGCAGGGAGTCGAGGAACTTCCGCACGTCCGCGTAGTGCGACGTCTCACGGTACCGCGTCAGCTCCGGCCGGGTCCGCGGATAATCCGCAGGGGTAAGCGGTCGCCGTACGGGGTGCGCACACGCGACGACGGTTACAGCGACCAAAAGCAAGTTTGACCGCACTACGGTGGGTACTCCTGTCGTCACGAACGCTCGTCGGGATAGAAGACCTGTTTCCGACGCGCCATCTCGAGCAACAGCTCCGCCGGCTCGAACCGGACAGGGAACCGCGCGTTCAGATCCTCGAGACGCTGCACTACTATTTGAATTCCCAGTGAGTCCATGTACCGGAACGGACCTCCGCGGAAAGGTGGAAAGCCGATTCCGAACACCGCGCCAACGTCGCCATCACGCGGTGACTTGATGATTCCGTCGCTGAGGCAACGGCCGGCTTCGTTCAACATCGCCAGCACAGTCCGCTGCTGCACCTGAATGGCCGGCATCTCGGGGATCAGAGGAGTTTCCGGTGCGGTCACTGGCGCGATCGTCTTCGCTATCGGGACGCTGCCCGGAGCGAGGAAGAGCGTGTACACGGAGGGATCCACTTCGCCTTTCTTTCCTTCCTTGTCGTAAGAATAGAAACCCTTCTGCGATTTTCTCCCGTAGCGGCCTGCCGCAACGACAGCCTGAAGCGATTTGGCTGGCTGCATCCGGTCTGGGAAACCATCAGCCATGATCTTCCCCGCCTTCGCCGCGACATCGAGTCCGACTTCATCGATCAGCGTGATCGGGCCGACGGGAAATCCGAAATCGACGAGCGCCTTGTCGATGAGATCGACGGCGACACCCTGATCGAGCAGAATCCCCGCTTCATTGATGTACGGAGAGAGTATCCGATTGACGTAGAAACCGGGCCCGTCGTTTACGACGATGACCGTCTTGCCGAGCTTCTTCGCGTAGGCGACCGCCGTGGCAATTACCTGCGGATGGGTCTGCCCCGTAGTGATCACCTCGACGAGCGGCATCTTGTGAACCGGCGAGAAGAAGTGCATTCCCAGCACGCGCTCCGGCCGAACAGATGCCTGGGCGATCAAATTGATTGGAATGGTAGATGTATTGGTGGCGAAGATTGCCGCCGGGTTGATCGCCGCCTCCGTCTCCCGCAACACCTGGTGCTTGACCGCCAGATCCTCGAACACAGCCTCGATCACCAGATCGACATTCCCAAATCCGGAGTAGTCGACCGTGCCACCGAGGAGTGCCATGTAGTCGCTGTACTGGACCTTGGTGATCTGCTTCTTGGTGAGACGCTCCTTCAGGACATCGCGCACCGCCGCGTAACCCTTGGCGACGCGGGCATGGTCCGCATCCTTCAACCGTACCAGACTCCCGTGTTGAACCGCGATCGACGCGATGCCGGCGCCCATGAAGCCGGCACCGATTATTGCAATTTTCTCGACCGGCAGCGGCTCAAAGGACGAAACCGGAAAATCAGGATACTGCGACGGATCTACTCCCGGATCTTTCTTCAGCTCATTGGTCGCAAAGAAAAGGAAGATGAGCTGACGCGAGACGTCGGTCATCGCCATCTCGCCAAACCGGCGGGACTCCTCGCGATACCCGTGCGCGACTCCGCGTTCGTAACCCGCGGCGACCACATCGATCGCGGCGATCAAGGCCGGATAATGGCCGCGTGATTTGGCTAGTGTCTGGTCACGCGCCTTTCGCAACACGATTGCACGTCCCGCTGGATTGCCGTCGAGCAGGACTCCCTTCACACCGCCAGTGTGTCGCTCGCTCTTCCGTCTTCCTTCAGCTACCTCCCGCGCGCGTTGAATCGCAACGGAACGAAGGATCGATGGATGCACCAGCTCGTCGATCAAACCGAGCTGCAGCGCCTTCTTCGCCCGCACGTGCTTCCCGGTAAGAATGAGATCGAGGGCATTAGTGAGTCCGATTCTGCGCGGCAGGCGCTGTGTCCCGCCGGCACCGGGAATCAGTCCGAGCTGAACTTCGGGAAGACCCAGAATCGTCTTCGGATGATCAGTCGCGATTCGATAGCGACACGCAAGCGCGGTTTCGAGTCCACCGCCGAGGCAGGCGCCGTGAATGGCCGCGATGATGGGAACGCGCAGCCGTTCCACCGAGTCGAGCAGCATCTGTCCATCGCGGCTCAGTCGCTCGGCGTCGGTGGCAGTCTTGAGCTGGAGAAACTCCTCGATGTCGGCGCCAGCAATCCACACATCCGGTTTGCCGCTGATTAAAACCGCTGCGTGTACCGTCGCATCGCGCTCGAGCCGCGTGACCAGCGCCACAAATTCATCCTTGACGGCGCGACTCAGCTTGTTGACCGACTCGTTGGGAAGATCGAAGGTGATGACTGCAATGCCATCAGTCACCTCGACCGACAACGCCGGCTTCCAGCGCGTGCCGACCAGCCCGCCGATGGTTACTTCCGAAGTCGAGCTCATCGCGTCCTCTCCACCACCATCGCGAACCCCATTCCTCCGGCAGCGCAGACGGTCATCAGACCGAACTGCCCGCCGCGTCGCCGCAGCTCGTTCAGCAGCGTCGTCGTGATCCGCGCGCCCGTAGCACCGAACGGATGTCCGATCGCAATGGAGCCACCCATCACATTGAGCTTGGCGCGGTCGACTTCACCCACCGGCTGCGAGAATCCTGCGCGCTCTGCCCACCACTTTGACTCGAATCCCTTCAGATTCGACAGCACCTGCGCCGCAAAAGCTTCGTGCATCTCTACCAGATCCATATCCTGCAAGGTGAGACCCGCGCGCTTCAAGGCGACCGGCGCTGCCAGCACTGGCGCCTGGAGCAGCTGCTCACCTGGGTCGAGTGCGGCATACGCGTAAGACTTGATGATGCCGAGCGGCTCGTATCCAAGTGCTTTTGCCTTATCCTCGTGCATGAGCAACACGCAGGCGCCACCGTCGGTCAGAGGCGATGAGTTTCCCGCCGTCACGCTGCCGTATTTCTTGTCGAACACCGGCTTCAGCGCGGCGAGCTGCTCGTAGCTGGTGTCCTCGCGAATTCCGTTGTCCGATGTAAGAACACTCTCGAATTTCGGCGGCACGTATACCGGCATGATTTCGGCTGTCAGTCGTCCATCCGCAGTGCCCGCAGCAGCCAGTCGGTGCGATCGCAGGGCGAAGTGATCCTGCTCCTCGCGGCTGATCGCATTTAACTTCGCCATCTTCTCAGCCGACTGGCCCATCGTCTCGCCAGTCGTTGGTTCGGCGATCGCCGGAGTAATAGGAATGAGATCCTTGGGGCGTAGTCGGGCGAAGACCTTGAGCCGCGCCGGCAGCGTTTTCGCTTTCGATGCCAGCACCAGGGTCTCGGCCATTCCTTGTGAATGCAGAATCGGAATGTTGGAGAGGGACTCCGACCCACCGGCAATCGCGACGTCGAGGTTGCCCAGGGCGATCTGGTCGGCGGCGTCGGTAATCGCCTGATTCGCGGATGCGCAGGCTCTGCTGACGGTGTAGGCCTGAACTCCCTTCGGAAGCAGCGGCATCAGCGACACTTCACGCGCGATGTTCGGCTCGACCACCGACGGAATCACTGTGCCAAACACCAGCCCCTGAACCTCTTTCCCGTCCAGATTCGTACGCTGCAGAAGCTCCGCGACGCACAATTTGCCGAGGTCTATCGCGGAGATCGACTTGAACGCGGTTCCAGCTTTTGCAAACGGTGTCCTTACACCGGCCACTATCGCGACACGGCGCCCGTTCCCAAACGTTGCCATGCAGGGAACTTAGACGGGCGCCGTATTTCTATCTAGGACGTGCTGTCGTCCTTATTGGCACGCTCTTTCGCGAGCAAACTAAGCTTGCGCTCGAGCCCCCATCTGTAACCGCCGAGCGAGCCGCTCTGTCTGATGACGCGGTGGCACGGAATGACAACCGCCGCGCGATTGTGAGCAATCGCATTGGCGACGGCGCGTACAGAGCTTGGCGCCCCAATGGCGTTGGCGATGTCGCTGTACGAGCGTGTCTCGCCGAACGGGATCTTCTGCAGCTCGCGCCAGACTTTCCATTGAAAGGCTGAAGCCTGGATATCGAGCGGTACGTCGGAACGTCCTTGCTCGCCCTCCACCGTCGCCACAACTGAATCAACCCAGTTGCGCAAAGCGCTCCACGGCTCGGTGACCCGCGTCCGCGTCGCAGCCGGATATTCCTGCGCCAGTGCTGTCTCCAGCACGTCGGCATTGTCGCCGAGCGTGACGGCGCACACGCCTCGATTGGTCGCGCCGACAAGCAGCGATCCGAGGGATGTCTTGGCGATCACGTAGTCGATGTGGGCTCCGGAGCCGCCGCTCTTGTACGTAGCGGGAGTCATTCCGAGTCGTGTCGGCGCGTCCTCGTAAACCCGGCTGCTGGAGCCGTAGCCGGCCCCGAACGATGCGCGGCTCACTGTCTCGCCGCGTTTGAGCTCGTTCTTGAGTCTCTCGCTCTTGCGCGCGCGAATGTACTGCGCCGGAGTCAGGCCGACGGTCTCCTTGAACTTCCGCTGCAAATGGTATGGACTCATACCGGACTGCTCGCCCAGTCGCTCGAGTGTGATTCGCTCATCGCTCAGATCTGCGATGTGGCGATCGATGTAGTCGCGCGCACGCTCGATCGCGGCATTGGGAGACTTCGCACGATTGGGGCGGCAGCGCTGACAGGCACGGAACCCGGCGCGCTCAGCTGCTTCGACGGAAGAAAAGAACGCCACGTTATCGCGCTTCGGCTTCCGCGATGGACACGACGGGCGGCAGTAGATGCCCGTCGTCCTGACGCCGTAGAGCAAACGCTCGTCAGCTGAAGCATCACGATGGAGTACAAGTTCCCATGCTGTCGCTTCATTCATGGGAATCTCCTCCGATCGACGTGATTCCGATAAAGCTTTCATTCGCGTCCGCTCTCGCTGCTCCAAAATCATAATAGCCTGAGTCTGCGTCGTGTGCGCGAATGTAAGCTGTTTCGTGCATTTCCTGGCGCCGGAGCTCCGGCTCCATCATCAGGACAAGCTTGTCTCCCACTGGAACAATTCGATACGGCATTGGAGCCTCGCTGACACTGGTCGGTTCGTTTGATCGTGCCGAATGATGGCGGCGTCAAAGAAGGCGCGATATCCGAATCTTGCGGTCGAATTCCTTATACTTCGGGCTGACGCGCCAACCCATGTATCGAGCGAAATGCCCGGAATCTCTGAAGACAAATTTGACCTGCTGGTAATCGGCGGCGGGATCACGGGCTGCGGGGTTGCGCGGGACGCAGCGATGCGCGGGCTCAGAGTGGCGCTGGTCGAGCGCGACGATTTCGCGAGTGGTACTTCCGGCCGTTCCTCGCGCCTCGTACACGGCGGAATCCGGTATCTCGAGCACGGACAGTTTCATCTCGTGCGCGAGTCGATTCGTGAGCGGGAGACTTTGCTTCGAATCGCCCCCCATCTGGTCAAGCCTCTGGCATTCACCTGGCCGATTTACCGGGGTGCTCGCGTCGGCAAATTCAAGCTCGCTGCAGCGCTGGTCCTTTACCAACTCATGGCGCTCGGCAAATCGAGGCGGCCCGCCACGCTGACGGCAGCCGAAACTCTGGAACACGAGCCGGCGCTCGACACCAGAGGATTGACCGGTGGCGCTATCTACTACGACGCCTGCACCGACGATGCGAGACTAACCATCGCGAACGCTATAGCGGCGGAACAAAGTGGCGCGTTCATAGCAAGCCATACTCGAGTAGGCGAAATCACGTCCGAGAATGGCAAAGCAGTTGGCGCCACAGTGACCGCGCAGCACTCCGGCCAAACGCGCGAGATGCGGGCGCGAGTAATAGTCAATGCGACCGGCGTCTGGCAAAATGCGGCCGCTGCCGGGGACCGCCCGCAGAAGCATCGCGGCAGTAAAGGCGTTCACATCGGAGTGCAGAGAGAACGTATCGGTAATCGCAATGCGATCACGCTCATTTCCGCCGTCGATGGTCGGGTGATGTTCTGCCTGCCGGCCGGCCCTCACGCGATCATCGGAACGACTGATACGTGGACCGAGGCATCGCCGGAAACAGTACACGCTGCGCCTGAGGACGTCGACTACCTGCAGCGCTCTGCCAACGCATATTTTCCGGGCGCGCGACTGACTAGGGAGGATGTCGTCAGCGCGTGGGCTGGAATCCGGCCACTCGTCGGAGGCCAGACCGGCAACCCGACTGCCGTTTCGCGGGAGCACAGCATCGTAGCTGATTCTTCGGGAATCCTTCACGTCACCGGTGGCAAGCTCACGACATATCGCTCGATGGCTGCGGAAATCGTTGATCGAGTGCAGCACGCGCTCGATCAGAAGGTGCGGGCGGCTCCAACTGATTCTGTCGAACTACCCGGCGCCGATCGCACCGATGAAATCCGACGCCTGCAGCGCGATGACCCGCAGCTCTTACCACCTCTGGTCGAGGGGCTGTCGTACACCGGTGCACATCTTGTCTACGGCGTAATGCGAGAAAAGGCGCAGACCGTCAGCGACCTATTGATTCGGCGAACCCATCTGGCATTCGAGACACGCGATCACGGAAAGAGCATCGCCGGCCGCGCTGCGGAGATCGTCGCGCCGCTGCTCGACTGGGACGAGCAAACGAAGAGCGCCCGCGTCCGCGAATTCGAGCAGGACATCGGGCGCATGTTCGCGATCGGGTGAAGAACTAGGCCTGTTTTGCCTCGATGGTGACCCGCGGCGGCGGCTTGAGCAGCAGCTCCCTCTCCAGCTCGATCTCCGCCTGAAGGTTCTCGTGGTTGCGATTGATCGTCGCAACGGCGCGTCGTTTCCCCGAGACGATGTAGGAAACTGTGCAATCCATCTTCGCCAAATCGCCGTCGATCCGGGTCTGGTCCCAGCGCTCGACATGACCTATGTACTTGATCTCCAGCGTGTCATAGTGCGCGCTCCAGAAGAACGGGATGTCGTCGAATCGATCGCGGCAGCCAAGCATGTTGCGCGCGACGACCTGTCCCTGGCGCTCGGCAACGACCCAGTGCTCGATGCGCAGTCGCACATCAGAGTAGGCATCGGGCCAGCGTGCGACATCGCCGGCACCGAAAACACCGCTGACGTTGGTCTCGAGGAACTCATTGACGGCGAGCCCGTTGTCGACGGTCAGGCCGGCTTCCTGCGCGAGCGCCAAATTCGGTCGGACTCCGACACCGGCGACAACCAAGTCAGCATCCAGTCGGGTATCATCGTCGAGTACAACGCCTTTTTCACCGACCTGCTTGACCTTGCGGCCGAGATAAAACGTAACGCCCTTGTCCTCATGCACACGTTTTACAAGAGCGCCGATATCTCCGCCAAGCACGCGCTCGAGGGGAAGTGTTTCCGGGGCGACGACACTGACCTCGAGACCGCGCGTCACCAGGGAGGCAGCGACCTCGAGAGCAATGAAGCTGGCGCCGATCATTACCGCTTTCTTCGCTGTGCCGGCCCTGTCGATGATGCCTCGGCAGTCGCGCAGGGTCCGGAGATAGACTACGCGTTCGCCGCCAGGAACGTCGAGGCGGATCGGAGTCGCTCCCGTTGCTATCAGTAAGCAGCCGTAGCCGCGGCTGCTGCCGTCGCTC
>DATBRZ010000061.1:0-4824 GCA_036560025.1 Gemmatimonadaceae bacterium
AAGCGACAGCCTTCATATTACGTGCGCGGTGGTGTTCCTGAGATGCTCGGCAAAGTGAAGACGATCCTTTCCGCTTCCGATGTGACAGTCCGATATTCAACAGCCATCGACCGGATTCACATCGACAGGGAAAACGATCTCGTCGCAGTCTCCGCCGGAGCGCAGCAATTTCGCGCACGGACGATTGTCGTCACTCATGGTTCGCGCCTGCCTAACATCACCAGTCCTTCCGGAGCAGTCACCGTCGAGGAACAGATTCATCGGCGTCCGGCCGTCCATTTGCTCGTTCGCGACGAAACGCCGCCTCGGATGTATGAATGCATTTTCGCCGCAGACCGACTCCTTAAGTACGTCCACGACGTCACGCGCTTTACCAGCGACAGCGGCACCCTCGTGGGCCGAAAGAAGATCCTCGTGCTTGCTCTTCACGCGCACGTGCAGCGGAGCGAGGAGTTGTATGACGCAATTATCGCCAAGCTCAAACGGGTGGGCATGGTGGGCAGCAACGCCGTTCTGGAGGATCACTACTGGCAGGATGTCTTTTTGCCGCGTCTCGGCGACGCTGATCTGATGCGCCTGAGAGCGGAATTTGGCCCTCAGATTGAATTCCTCAAAACGGAAAATTTCGCTAGAGGACTTGGCTACCATGCCGCACGATGGGCGACGAAGATCCGGTTTCCGTCGCCCCGGTCCGCATCGGCATATGAAGGAGTCGAAGATCGCGTCGCCGTCGGCGGCGATCGCTGAGAATTCGATCCGATGGCAGAGAAGAAAGAATTCGTTCCACCGGAGCTAGCCGATTACATCCCGGCCGTAGTCAAGCGGCTGATGCGGCGCATTGATTCGGAGCCCTCGGCAAAGGTCGCTCTGTACGGTTTCAGCGACAACATGAAGTGGCTCTACCGGCTCTTGAAGGAAAGCGGCCGCGATCCGATTCTCTGCGATTGGCGGCCGAAATACATCGCGTACGACTGTGGCGGAAAGAATCTCGTTTCGGTCGATTCACTGCGCGATGACGGCACGCTTCTCGTTGTATGCGTCGAAGAGATCCACGACATGAAGGCGAGCATGCGCTATTTGATCGACAAACAATTCAACCGCATGCCGGTGATCTACGATCGCTCGGAGCCGCACGATCCTTTCCATCAGGAAGAGCCCTTTCGAGGGATTGCTCAGCGAGCGCGGGCGCGTGCGCGATCGATGATTTCGGACGGTCAACTCTTCGACCTGATTCAGTTCATCCGGGCTACCGCCAATGTGCCGGGCGACGTCGTGGAATACGGCTCGCTCCACGGCGGGTCGGGCGCCATTCTGGTCGAGGCCGTGAATCACTACGGAAAAAAACTGGTATGGCTGTTTGACAGTTTTGCCGGAATTCCGAAATCGAAATACGGCCTCGATCATCGATGGGATGGCTCGTTCAGCAACAACTCCTACCACGAAGTTCGGGACGCGTTCAGCGACTGCGACAACGTTCGGGTCGTCAAGGGAAACATCACCGAAACGTTCGATTCGGTGAAGAATCCGATTTCGTTCGGGTACGTGGCCAGCGACACGCTGGAAAGCGGTGAGCTCCTGCTCAACTTCATGTGGCCGAAGCTGAGCCCGGGCGGCATCATTGCCGTCTGTGATTACGGTTCCTATCCCAACTGCGTCCCGCTAACCGTTATGACTGACAAGTTCCTCGAAGACAAGCCCAATGCGTTCGTTTTCCACACTGCCCACGTCGGTATTTTCTTTATGAAGTGCGTCCACTCGTGACGATCGAGTCAACTGCGGCAATGCGGTGGTGCAAAAGATGTTGTGAGCCTGATACGAGGCCGACCTGTGTCTTCGATGACGAGGGTGTGTGTTATCCGTGCCGTTATGCCGAATCGTATGTGACGATTGATTGGGCGGCGCGACGCAAGATCCTGGATGAGATCGTCCAGTGGGCGAGGGACAACAACACGTCCGGCTACGACTGCATCATCGGAGTGAGCGGAGGAAAGGACAGCACCCGGCAGGCACTCTTCGCGAAGGAAGTCGGCCTCAACCCGCTTCTGGTCTCGTGTGCGTATCCACCCGAACAGCATCTCGAGCGCGGGGCGCAGAACCTGGCCAATCTAGTCTCGCTCGGATTCGATGTCATTACAGTCGCCCCCGCCCCGCAGACGTCCAAAGCCCTCATGCGCAACTGCTTCATCAAGTTTGGCAATCTCTTCAACGCCGCTGAGCTGTCGCTCTATGCGTGCCTGCCCAAGACCGCAATCGCTTATCAGATTCCGCTCGTTCTACTCGGGGAAAATCCGGCGTTGGCGTGGGGCACGGCTGTGGGAGGCTCACTCGACTATCTTGCCTCTGGCCCTCGTCATAGCCACACCCTTCAGGGCGGCCAATACGAGAAGTTCCTCGCCGAGGGAATGGACGCCGCCGACGTCTACTGGTACCGATACCCGCACGATTATGAAATGGCCAGGGTGGGCTTGAAGACGGTTTACCTCGGGTATTTCATCTCGGACTTCAATGACCACTCGAACGCCCGGACCGGCGTGGAAAACGGATTGCGCTTGCGTGAAGGAGTGGAAGCCAATCCGAAAAACACAGGTGCTTTCTACAACTGGGCCTGCCTCGACGACGATTTCGTACTGGTCAACCAGTACCTGAAGTACCTCAAGTATGGTTTCGGCATGGCCTGCCAGGAGGTTAGCGGCGCGATCCGCGCTGGCCTGATGACCCGCGAAGAAGGAATCGCATACGTCAAGAAATATGACGGCAAGCTCGCTCCCGGTTACGTGGAACGGCTTGCCAACTACATCGGGATGACCGTCGAAGAGTTCCATGCCACCGCGGAAACGTTCCGCAACCGAAAGATCTGGCATCAGGACGCTGCGGACGCGTGGAAACTCAAGACCGAGATCCACTGACAGTCATGCACCAGATCGCCATCATCGATTACGGAATGGGGAATCTCGAATCGGTGAAAAACGCGCTGCACTTCCTCAACTACAAACCGATCGTGACCAGCGATAAGGACGCCATCGCCTCGGCGAACGCCTATATCCTGCCGGGGGTCGGCGCCTTCGCCATGGCGATGCGGAATCTCAAGGAGCGCGGTCTCATTGACGTGCTCGGCGAAAACGTCATGACCCGCAAAAAGCCTTTCCTCGGCATCTGCCTGGGGATGCAGCTAATCGCGGAGAGCTCATCGGAGATGGGACTTCATCCCGGTCTGGGCTGGATCAAAGCGACCGTCGTTCAAATCGAAGGCGGGCCAGATCTAAAAGTGCCGCATGTCGGTTGGAACGACGTCAGGATCTCGAAGGACGGCGTGCTTTTCAAGAGGCTGTCCCCCGCTCCCCATTTCTACTTTGATCATTATTATCAGTTCATGTGCGACGCCAGTCAAATCGCTGCTACCTGCGACTATGGCGTGCCCATTATCGCTGCCGTAGAGCACGACAATATCTGCGCCACGCAGTTTCACCCGGAAAAGAGTCAGACCACCGGTCTGAGGCTTTTGCGCAATTTTCTGAATTTCGCGGAGTCCGTCAGGTGCTGAAACAACGTGTCGTTGCATTCCTGCCGGTTAAGAACGGAGTCGTTGTCCAGAGCATTGGATTTGAACGGTATCTGCCGGTCGGCAAACCACGGATCGCGGTCGAGTTTCTGAATCAGTGGGGAATCGATGAAATCATCCTCGTGGACATCGATGCGACGAGAGAAGGCCGGCTCGTCGACCTGGAAATGATTCGTGCTTTGTCCCGTGTGTGCTTTGTACCGCTGACGGCCGGCGGTGGGATCCGGTCAGTGGCCGATATGACCGCGGTCATCCATTCTGGTGCGGACAAGATTTGCATCAATGCCGCCGCGTTTCGGACGCCGCAGATCATCGAGCAGGGGGCGGAAACGTTCGGCAGCCAGTGCATCATCGTTTCCATTGATGTCCGGCGAAACCGTCGCTCCGAGGCCGAGGTGTTTATTAATTCCGCTAGCGAACCAACCGGCATTCACCCGGTTGACTTCGCCAAGCGCGTAGAACGACTCGGGGCGGGAGAGGTTCTGCTCAATGCGGTCGACCGCGACGGAATGAAGAGCGGATACGATCTCGCGCTCGCCGACGAAGTGGCCCAGGCTGTCAAAATACCTGTGATCATTTGCGGCGGAGCCGGCCATCCGCAGCACTTTGCCCAAGGCCTGAGCATGCCGAACGTGTCGGCCGTTGCGGCGGGCAACTTCTTCCACTTCTCGGAGCACAGCGTCACCGTCGCCAAGAGCTATCTGCGACGGCGCAGGGAGCAGGAGCTCCGGCTCGATACATATGTCGATTACTCCGAGTTCGACTATGAGCCGGATGGCCGGATCAGCCCTAAATCGGACGACGACCTGGAGAAGCTCTTTTTCGAGATTCATCCCAAGGAAGTCATATGAGGTACTGCACGAAGTGTCTCTATCCGGCGAATCACCCTCTCAACATCACGTTTGACAAGGAGGGTGTGTGCAGCGGTTGCCGGGTGCACGAGGAAAAATTCACGCTCGACTGGGCCGCGCGACAGCGCAAACTCCGGGTGATGTTGGAGCGCTATCGGAGCAAGTCCGGGCATCGGTACGACTGCATCATTCCCGTGAGCGGGGCGCGCGATTCGTACTTCATCGTGCATGTTGTAAAGAAGGTCTTCGGTCTCAACCCGCTACTCGTCACCTACAACAAGCACTACAACACCCGCCGCGGGACTCGTAACTTCGCCTATCTCAAAACGATTTTCGACTGCGATGCGCTGACTCAGACCTGCGACCCGGCGAAGATCAAACGAATCACCCGATGGACTCTCGAAAAGATGGGGA
>DATBRZ010000062.1:0-8264 GCA_036560025.1 Gemmatimonadaceae bacterium
TCGCGCGCCGCGCAAGAAAGTTGTACGGCGACAGAGAAGCTGTCATCGACGGCGATTTGCGATTGTCGTTCGAGCAATTCTTCGATCGCTGCGACCGCTGGTCCGCGGTCCTGCAGCAGCTCGGGATCCGCAAAGGCGACCGCGTGGTAACGATCGCCCCGAACACACACGCGCAGCTCGAGTCGTTCTATGCCGTCCCACAGCTCGGTGCGGTGCTTGTTCCACTCAACTACCGCCTGATCGCAGACGACTTCGCGTACATGATCCAGCACAGTGGCGCGACGATCGTCTGCGCGCACAGCGACTACCTCGAAACGGTCGACCGCATTCGTGCGGAGATTCCCGCCTTCCGACACTTCGTCGCCTACGAAGGCGCACGCGACGGGTGGCTCGACTACGAGAGCCTGATCGCGCAATCCACGCCGCAGTTTTCGCCGCAGGACATCAGCGAGCGCGATCTCCTGACCGTCAACTACACGAGCGGCACGACCTCGCGGCCGAAGGGTGTGATGATCACCCACCGCAACGCCTGGATGAACTCGATCGGCACGCTCATCCACCATCCCATGACTTGCAGCGACCGGTACCTCTGGACGCTGCCGATGTTTCACGCGAACGGCTGGACCTTCGTGTGGACCACGGCGGCTGCCGGTGCTGCGAATGTGTGTCTTCGGCGCGTCGACCCGACGAAGATCTTCGAGCTCATCGATGCCGAGGCGATTACGATGTTCTGCGCCGCGCCGACGATTCTGATCGCCATCGCCAACGCTCCTGCCGCGATCCGCGCAGGCGCACGCCGCGGGCTGCGGATTCTGACGGCCGGAGCCCCTCCAGCGGCCGCTACGATCGAGCGTGTCGAAGGCGAGCTCGGATGGACGATCACGCAGGTTTACGGCCTCACGGAAACCGCGCCGTTCATTTCGGTTTGCGAGCCGCGCCGCGAGCATGAGGACCTCGACGCGGCCAGACGCGCAACGATCAAGGCGCGCCAGGGAGTCGAGTTGATCTCCTCCGGCGATCTGCGCGTCGTCGACGAGCGCGGGACGACCGTGCCGCGCGACGGGCTCACCATCGGCGAGATCGTCGTCCGCGGCAACGTCGTGATGGAAGGCTATTTTCACGATCCCGAGGCGACCGAACGCGCGATGGCTGGAGGCTGGTTTCACAGCGGCGACGCCGCCGTGGTTCATCCGGACGGTTACATCGAGATTCGAGACCGGCTCAAGGACGTGATCATCAGCGGCGGCGAGAACATCTCCTCGATCGAAGTCGAAGGCGTGATGCTCCGCCACGCCAGCGTGCAGGAAGCGGCGATCATCGGCGTTCCACACGAGAAGTGGGGCGAGGTGCCGCACGCGTTCATCGTTCTGAAGAATGGCGCCACCGCGACACCCGAGGAGTTGCGAGAGCACGCACGGAGCCATCTCGCACACTTCAAGGCGCCGCATGGAATCACGATCGTTGCCGAGTTGCCGAAGACCGCCACAGGCAAAGTACAGAAATACGTTCTTCGAGGCGGCCGCACCGCGATCGCGGAACAGTGATCGAGGAAAACAAATACAACCTAGTGTTCGCGAGCGTGGCATCACCTTCACACGGTCCCCTAACTGTGGTTCGGCACAGTCAGTCCGATCTTCGTGACGAGTTTCTGGAAGCGCGGATCAGCACGCAGAGGATCGAAGACTCGAGTGAGATTGACGTTCGCGAGCTCGAAAGCGTGGTCCCGGTAAGCCGTTTCCAGTCGGTCAATCGCAGCTTCTCTTTCGCCGAGGGCCATGTGCACCTGCGCGATCGCGAACGATGAGACGTACTGCTTACTGGATCGCGCGATCACCTCTTCGAGGATCTCTCGCGCCCTCTTTTCGTTCCCCGCCGCGCCGTAGGCATAGCCGAGGTATGCCAGATACCTGGCGTTCCTTTCGGGCTCCGACGCTTCCAGTGCCTTGATCCCTTCACTGAACTGACCGTTCATCACCAGAGCCGAGCCGAGTCGAAAGTACGCTCGAGTCGTGGGACTTCGTTGAACGTTTCTTCGGAGTGACGCAATGGCACGGTCGGAGTCGCTCTGTGCACGGGAAAGCTCGTCCAGGTTTGCATTGTCCCCTTTTGGATTGAGCTTGCGCACGCTCTCCTTCTGCGCGGCCGCTTCGTTGAAACGTCCGCTCGCCGAAAGGAACACCTCGTAGCTGCCGCGGGCCCAGGCGTCATTAGGACTCAACTCCACCGCTCGCCGAAACTCGACCTCGGCATTGGTCCAATCCCAGTGATATCGATAAAGAATGTTGCCGAGCGTTGCATGAGCTTCCGCGATCTCCGGATCAGCCTTCAAGGCCCTCCGAGCCGCGGCCTCCGCTTTGGGCATGAAGTCACTGGGCGGCAGCGGTCCGAAAAAGGCGTACTGATAATGAGACCTGGCCAGCTCGACGTGAGCGAGAGCGAAGTCTGGTTGAATCGTAACCGCCCGCTCGAAGTGTCGGATGGCCCTCGCAACGCCCTCGGCTTTCCCCTGGCTGAGTGCGACGAGACCTTTGTAAAACGCGTCATAAGCTTCGGGATTCAATTGCGGCGCGCTTCGAAGGCGCGCTCTCACCTTGGGCGAGATCTTGATCTCGACCGCATCGGCAATGGCCTGCGCTAATTCACCCTGCAGAAGGAGAATGTCGGCCACGTCGCGTTCATAGCTTTTCGCCCATAGATGCTGATCCGTGGCCGCATGGATCAACTGTGCCGTGATTCGGACACGCGATCCCGATCGCATCACCGTGCCTTCCACAATTGCCTCGACGTTCAACTCGCGCGCGATTTCAGGTAGTCGCCTGCGCACTCTCTTGTACGGCATGACCGAGGTGCGGGAAATCACCCTCAGTCCTTGAATCTGGGCCAGGTCGGTAATGAGCACGTCCGTCATGCTGTCGGCGAAATAATCGTGGGCCGGATCGCCGCTGAGATTCTCCAATGGCAGTACCGCAATCGAATCGATTTGCGCTGGGGCATGAACAATCGGTTGTCTGGAACCTCTCCACGTGCGTTCGCTGACGACCGCACCGACGATTACCAGCGCAAGAACAGAGGCCCAGATCCATTTTCGATCCCATAAGCGGGGTCGTTGCGGAGTGGGCGATGTTTCTGAGGCCGCTTCCGGCTCTGACGGAGCAACCAGCCGATACCCGCGGCGTGGCAGCGTCTCGATGAATTTCGGATGCTCGGCCGAGTCTCCCAATACCTCGCGCAACTTGCTGATCGCGGTATTGAGCCCGGTATCAAAATCAACAAAAGTGTCGGCGGCCCACAGGCTCTGCCGAAGCTCATCTCGCGTCACGACTTCGCCTCGGCGTTCCAGGAGGAGAACCAGAAGTCGGAAAAGTTGCTCCGGCAGCCGCGTAGTGTGACCGTTATTCCGAAGCTCCCCCGATCGCAAGTCGAGCTCGAAGTCTCCGAAACGCATTGCCTGTGAAACCGAACCCGTCGAGGGCATATGAGATTGCTGTAAGGAGGTAAGTCTATCCCCATCCGTCAGTTCCCGAATGGTAAGTAGAAAGTAAGGAAAACTTGAGATTCCAACCATGGTGGGCGGGCGGTTTCGAGCAGATCTTGCGCTGGTCCAAAGGAGGACCAGATCATGAAGACGCTCTACGGATTCCTGGTTGTTGTTACGCTTGCAGCTCTCGCCTCTCCATCGGCCGGGCAAGAGGTCGTCTCGACCATCGCGTTCACGAGTACGCGTAACAACCCTACAGCGGCGACCCCGCGCGATCGGCTCGACGCGGCCGAGGTGTACTTAATGGACTATCTGGCAAACGGACAGTTCTCGGAGCCGCGGCGCCTGGCCAAAGACATCCTGGCGAGTCCTGAGAACCGTCAAGGTGCTTTCCCAATGTTGTCGCCCGATGGGAAGGGGAAGATTGTCTTCGACAGCAATCGGCTCCGAGCTCCGGGGGAGCAGTTCAACGTTTCAGACCTCTTCCTCAGGAATCATGCATGGAACGAGGAGAGGTTCCTGGTACGGGGCGGCTCGCCGTCCTGGTCCCCCGGCGGCCCGCACGGCAGACCTTCGAAGATGATCGCGTTCCATGCCTCAGCATCGGGTACGGGGCGGGCGATCAAGATCGACCCGGGAGCCGCCACGATCGACAGCGATATCTTCGTTGTCAATGTCGATGATCTCCTCGAGCAAGGGGCGCAGCCTCAGAACATCACGAACGATCCGAACGCAGTCGATGATGACCCGGACTGGTCGCCTGATGGGTTGAAGATTGCGTTCACCAGTCACCCCGTCAATGACAATCACATGAACTCAACCAAGGCCGAGATCTACGTCATCAACGTAGACGGCACCGGAAAGCAGCGACTGACGTTCAACACCGAGGAGGAGCGCGCTCCCGCGTGGTCGCCTGACGGAACGCTCATCGCGTTCATGTGCAGGAGAAACGGTCCCGACTTCGAGATCTGCGTGATGAACGCCGACGGCACGGGCCAGATCCAGCTGACCTCCAATACTTTCTTTGAGGGCACCCCCACATGGTCCCCCGACGGCCAGCAGATCGTCTTCAACCGGACGGTGACAGCGGAAGAAGGAGCCCAGCTCTTCGTGATGAATGCGAACGGCACGGGCGAGACGCAGTTGACCACTCCTCCGGGCTGGAACTTAATTGCGTCGAGTTGGGAAAAAATTGAGGTGGGTCAGGGAAAACCAGAAAAGTAGAACGCTCGATCACTGTCCAATTCGCCTCGTGTGGCCGGGGCCCCTCGAGCACACGAGGCTTTACTCATTGTTCCGAAAACCGAGTTGACAACCATCCGAAATGAGCCTAACGGTGAAGAGTTGCGCTACATCCTGATTCTGTTGGCGCTGCCTCTCGCGGCGGCTCCGGCACTCGCTCAGTTCGCGGTCGCCGAGGTATCGGGCACCGTCGTGTCGGCGGATGGTGTTCCCCTCGAGTCGGTCGCCGTCACAGTACGCGACCCCGCCAGGGGATTGCGACGATCTGCAGTCACGACGGATCGCGGCGCCTACGCCATCGCTGGCTTGAACCCCGGAAACTATCTCATCACCTTCGAGCGTTCCGGATTCACCACTGTGAACATCCACGCAGTCGAGCTGCGCCTCGGTCAGACGACTCGGCTAAATGCGACCCTGAACGTAGCATCGATCGCGGAGGCGATCTCGGTGACCGCGAAGCCGCATCTGCTCGATATCGATTCGGTGGAGGTAGGAGACACTCTCACCTCCGAAGAATTTCGAGACCTTCCGACGCAGAACCGCAGCTTCGTACTCTTCGCTGCGCTCGTTCCTGGTGTCATTCCGAACCCGCAGACGAACTCCAGCAGCGGCGACGCGCTGTACATCAACGGCCAGCACCAGGCCAACAACTCCTTCGGTGTCGATGGCGCAAAGAACGACGATCCCACCATCGGGTCATTTGCCGGCGCGCAGGTGCGCACAGCGATCGAAGCCATCCAGGAATTTCAGGTCGTGACGACCCAATCGGACGCGGAATTCGGCGGGTCGACGGGCGGCGTGCTCAACGCCGTCACCAAGAGCGGGACGAATGTACTCAAAGGATCGGCCTTTGCGTTTTTTCAGAACGCGAGCTGGAACACGAAAGACTTCTTCACCGAGCGGGCGGATCTTCCGCGGCCGCGCGCCAGTTTTCTCTCCACCGGATTCACCTTCGGCGGTCCGATCGTGCGCGATCGTCTGCACTACTTTGTGAGTTTCGAACAAACCCGCGACCGCGAGGGGCATTCTCGATTCTTCACCAGCAGGCCGGAGCTCAACTATTCCACGACAGAAGACAACAACATCCGCAATGTCCTTGGACGCACGGATTATCAGCTGACGCAAAACCATCATGCATCGATTCGGTATCTCGCCGAACGTGCTCCGCAGCTCAACAAGATCGTTGGAACGCAGACAGCGCTGGAAGGCGCCCGGGAGGAACACGATAGCGATCAGAACTGGATCGCCGGCCTGGAGAGCGTCGCTGCATCCAATTTCCTCAATACTCTTCGCCTCTCGTACACATACGAACATTTCATCAATGCCGCATCTCCGTTTGGCCAGTGGGCGCCAGATTTCCAGACGTTACGGTCCCTCGCGCCGCTGCTCGACCGCCCTTCCGTCGATGAAGGACCGAGCCTGCTTGGTCAGGATCAGGAAAACGAGTCGATCGATCTTTCCGATACCGCTTCGCTGCTGGTGCGTACGCACGAGCTTCGCGCCGGTGTTCAGTGGGCGCGTCGCGCGATCGATTTCCTGGACTTTACGACCGCGAACGGAAGGTTCGTCTTCGATACCGACCGGGCGTTCGATCCGACCGACATCACGACGTATCCCACTGCGTTTGCGTTGCGCATTCGTGGCGCCGCCGCCGCGAAGTCCTCCCCGAATGACACGCTCGCGCTTTTTGCGCAGGACCACTGGCGTGTGAGGAACAACCTCACCCTCAGCGCAGGACTTCGGTGGGACCGCGACGATGTCGTCGCGGATCGCCGCAACTTCGCGCCGCGCCTCGGCTTTGCCTGGACTCCGGCGGCGCGAAGCGGCACCGTCATTCGGGGAGGATTCGGTCGCTTCTATGATCATGACCGCCTGGGCATCTTGTCTCAGATCTTGTTCGATGGTGTCCGCCTTACCGACGGTCTGGATGTGCGTGTTCCTGATGCCGGAACGAACAGGCAATTCTTCTTCGACCTCGCCAGCCGCAATCAGCTCACGTCGCTGCTCCAGCTTCGGGATCTTCTCGTCGGCATGCTCGAAGAGCAGACGACCACCCAGTTGAATCTCAATCCTACGGTGGACAATCCCAACCGTGTCCAACCCTACGTCGACACTTTCACGCTCGGAGCGCACCACGAGCTTTCATCCGATGTCGCGATGGGCATCGACCTGGTGTACAGCGAGAGCAAGAAGACCCTGGTTGTCGTCGATCTGAACCCATTTTCTCGTTCTCGTGGCGGGAGACCGAACATCAGCGTCCTCGACGGCAAGGTCGTGAGCATGGGCAGCATCACCACTCTTGTGAATGCCGGCAGCAACCGCTACAGCGCGATCCAGTTTTCGCTGCGAAAGAGAATGAGCCGCACTTTGAGCGGAAGAATCTCCTACACATACGCTGACTCTGAAGGTAACTACGGGAATCAGGGTCCTCTGATGCTGACAAACACCGCGTACTTTCAGACCCGCAGCGAGAGCGGGTTCAACTTCGACACCGGCAAAATCATCGGCGAACCGCTGCGCCTCAATCTCGACGAACCGCGCAATCACGGACAGCCGACGCGGTGGCAGCGCAGACACAACCTTGGGATTGCCGGCGTGTGGCTGGTGCCGCGAACGTCGTGGCGCGGAAGCGCGGGGTTGTCGCTCTCGTGGGTTTATCGATACATGAGCGGAGATCGATTCACGATCCTCACGAACGAGCTGCTCGACAACGGCAGTCGCGCGCCGGCTCCAGCCGGTATCTACCACGCCTCCGTACCTTCGGACATCGCGCAGAATGATGTTCGATTCGATGGGACGACGTTCGGCGCGGAGAACCCTGATTTCAGCCGGCTCGATGTCAGCGTGAAGTACGCAATCCCGTTGCGGCACCGAGACGCTCACCTGAGTTTCATCGGCGAGGTGTTCAACCTCGCGAATCGAACAAACTTCTTGAGTGCCGGTGGCGCAAACACATCCGCCGCAGGATTCCTCACGCCGACTGCGACCTTCAGCCCTCGGGAATTCCAGCTCGGCGCGCGCCTCTCGTTCTAACTGCTGACCGTCTCATGCCGGGCATGTTCCGCCGCCTCACTCAGTCCGCAGAATCAAATCGCCCGTTCCGTTGTCGACGGACGCCGTGAAAAGCACGACCGCGCCATTTCCGTCGAGCACCTGGAAGTCGGCCTGAAGGCCGCGCAGGTCGCCCAGCTTGTCACGCGCCGAACCGAGAATCTCGCCGGCAATTCCATTCAGCATCACGAACTGATTCGGATTGAGCGTGTAGTCCTTCGAGGTGGAACCGATGGCCGCCACGCGGAGAGTGACACGAACGCGAACGCTGCTTCCACTCACTTCCATCAGACCGAAATTCGTGCGGAAGGCCGCGGAGTCCTCGAGTGATCCGATCGATTGCATCGCTCCGGCCTTGAGCGCCCCGCTCGCGGCAAGCGTCGGAACTCCGGTGCCGAATGTTGCGGCTCCGCCGCCGACAGTGGTGTACGTGCGGCTCGTGATCGCGAATGACCCGGTGATCGGAGTGAACAGCAGGTATCCGACGCTGTCT
>DATBRZ010000063.1:0-16359 GCA_036560025.1 Gemmatimonadaceae bacterium
ACTGACGTACTGAAGGAGCAGCTTGGCGACGATCTCGTCTGCACAGGAGAAATCGAGTAATCCAACGTGCGAAAAGTCGAGAACCGCCAGGGCGCGATCGCCGATTTCATCCAGCTGGTGCTCGATTCCGAGCCTCACTGCCGCTCCCGTGGGGCGCGTCACGAGATTCGAGTACAGATCGCAGACGCTCGCCTTGAGCACCGAGCTGACATCGATGTGATTGATCACGGCAGCTCCATCCGCTCGGGAATCGTGATCTGAACCTGCGCACCGGGGAAGGGTGCGAGCCCTTCACGCATCGGCTCGTCCTCGTCCCATTCCGGCACGATCGCGATTCTCGCAGTTCCGCTTCTCACGCTGATTTTGCCCTGCCATTTGTATAGAAACTTGCGCACTCCGGCGAGTCCCTGCCCGCGTCCAGGATCGTGAAATCTCGTCATGCCCCGCATTACGGTATCTTCCAGGGCTATCGCGTCAGTCCAGCGGTCCGGCGTTGCGCCGAGCGAGGTCTCTAGCGACTGCCGGAATCCGATGCCTGCATCGCAGACAGCAATCTGCACCGCCTGACGGCCCAGTCGCTGAGTAAACCTGTAGACGTGGACGCACGCCCAGCCGCCGCGGCCGGCGTGCTCGATGACGTTCTGACATATCTCCGAGAGCGCCATCGTGAACCGCATCGCCACGCTTGCCTCCAGGTGCAGCGTACCCTGAAGAATGGTCTGCGCCTTTGACTGGATCTTTTCCACCACGCCGTGCACGTCTTCCGTTTTGGACACCGGCGTAACGCCGAGGAGTACGCTCGACTCCGCGCCTGCGCGCGAGCGCGGCACCTTACCGATGATCTCGTACAGATCATCCGCGTACTCGAAGAAACTCGCCTTCGACCAGTACGACGTCGTGTCGTCGCGTTCGGGGACGGCCAGCTGAGGGCGCTCTAGTCGCGTCTGCGCGACACAGAGGAGCGCGGTCAATGCGTAGGGAGACGCCCAGGTCGTGCTGCGAGCGTTGATGATGATTTTTTCGTCGGCTGGGACCTGAGCGACCTGATCGAACACCTTCTCGAATGAAAGGTCGTCGAGCGAGCGCGGGACGTTCACGACAGTCGTCACTTTGCGCTCAGCTCTCCTCGCAGGTGTTGAGCGAGGCCGGTGGCCCCGCGGTGCTCGACGTTTCGGGCGGCCGCTATCATCGCGGTCCGCATCGCATCGACGATCGTTTCGCCGGCCAGAAGGCGCGAGAAATATGTCGCTCCCCACACATCCCCGCACCCGGTATTATCGCCGCCGCGGTCACGTGCGCGAGCTGCGGTAACAAGCGCCGTGCGAATTGCCCCCGGCGTAGCGCCGAGCGAATCGCGTCGAACGTCGGAGAGCCGATCCACTCCCGGCGCGGCAAAGTAGACCATGCCGCGGCGGCCCATCGTAACATTGAGACAGCTCACGCCTTCCGCCATCGCTATTGCGGCGAGCGCCATCGGATCAGACGCCATCATGCGCATCTCGTCTTCATTCACCTGAATGAAGTCGAAGCAGCGGAGCCACGCCTGAGGATTTGGAAGCGGCTGTAGCGTGCGCATTCCGCCGGGCTGCACCGCGAGCAGAAGAGAATGCAGATCGCAGTAGATCGGTCCGGAAAAGTGCGCGCGAATGAGCTGTGCGGTCTCGAGGTCCAGCTCAAAACCGGAAATGAGATTGACGTAAAGGGCATCGAGATCTGCCAGCAGCGGCTTGAGTCCGAGCCAGCTCCACGGCGGAACGCCTCCGCTCAAGACCTCACAGCGTCTTACTGTGCCATCGTAGTAGAGGCTCACACGATTGTTGGGGTACGGAACTTCGATGGGCGCCGCGTCAGGAGCGATCCTGCTCAGCCTGGCAACGAAGTCGCGCGCCTGCGGTGCGAGGTCGGCACCAACCTTTATCAGGGGGACAATCTCCCAGTCGCCGGAGAGCGCAGCCTCGAATGCGCTCAAGGTGTAGGCGATTCCACCCCATTCCTGCACCCCGGTCTCGCCGGGTCCGCGTCCGTAGATCGTATCCCACACGATGCTGCCGATGACGCCGACCCTTTTCCTTCCTCCCACTCAGAGGTCTCCGAGCATCTGCGCCTTGAAGGTTGCTACGGCGCCAACAACACCCGCAGAAAGGGGGAGCGACCCGGGAACGATCCGGCATGCGTCCACGCCGGCCTTGAACGCGCGCCTTCTTACCTCAACGCGGAGCGGATCGAACAGGAGATCCCCGGCCTGCGTCACCCCGCCGGCGATCACGAACACATCCGGGTTGAAGATGTTGATGAGATTCGATACGCCGACACCGAGGAAATTCGCTGTGTCCCGAACGACCTCCAGTGCAACGGGGTCCGCTCGCTTGGACCCTTCGAATACGGTCTGAGCCGTTAACCGCGACAGGTCGCCCTCGACGAGATCGAACAGAATCGAGTCGCTGTCCACCTCGAGAACTTCGCGGGCGCGCTCCGCGATTGCAGGGCCTGACGTGTACGCCTCGAGGCACCCGTAGTTACCACATTTGCAGCGCCGTCCTGTCGAATCGATGGTGGTGTGTCCGATTTCACCGGCGATATCAGACGAGCCGTGATAGAGCTTGCCTTCGAGAATGAGCCCGCCTCCGATGCCGGTGCCGATCGTCATGCCGACGACATTGCGGCCACCTTTTGCGGCGCCGCACCAGAACTCTCCGAGCGTGGCGCAATTTGCGTCGTTGTCGAGCGTAGCCGGCAGGCCAACCCTGGACGAGATACGATCACGAAGCGGGAAGTCTTTCCACCCAAGGTTTGGAGTCACGAGCACCATGCCGCGCTCGCGATCCAGCGGTCCCGGCGCCCCAATCCCAACGCCGAGGAAGTCCGATCGCTCGGCTCCGGTCTCCGCAATCGTCTGCGCGATTACGTCCTCGACCATCTGTGCCATGCGAGCTACTACAGCCTCGGCGCCTTCCTCGGCCCTGGTCGCGATCATGCGCATCGCGATCTCTCGAGTACCGTCGGTCGGCATGGCTCCGCCGGCGATGTTGGTGCCGCCGAGGTCAATGCCGACGATGAATTGCTCGCGTACGGTCAAGAGATCGGAAGGGTAGAGAGGATTCCTGTGAGAATATCCGCGATTTCGCCCGACGAAAGTTCGCGCATACAGCGCCAATGTCCAAGCGGACACCGTACGGGCCCATGATGGTGGCAGGGCCGACACCGGAGCTGGTCGTGTCCGGCGGCAACGCTTCCCGGCGCGAGCGGCCCATATCCGAAGTCCGCGACAGTGGGACCGAAGATCGTAAGTGTCGGGATGCCCATCGCGGAGCCGAGATGCTGGGGAAATGAATCATTGCAGACGAGCGCCTGGGCTCGTCCGATCAGCTCGGCGGACGCGAGGAGCGTAAGCCGTCCCGCAGCGCTTGCGGCCTTTCCCGGCGGACAGCTCGCAACGATCGTCTCGGCGACTGCGGTATCGTCGTCACCTCCGATGACGATGATCGAGTGAGATTCCGCGAAACGCGTCGCGAGCTCGGGAAAGAACGGCCATCTCTTCGTGCCCCACGCAGCTCCCGGCGCAAAAACGATCAACGAATCGGTACTGCGCTCGAACGACTCGGCAAGGAATGCGTCTACTGTCGCGCGCTCGGAATCACCCGGATAAAGGCGCGGGCGGATCTGCTCCGGCGTCGGCGGATCCGCGCATTCCGACATGGAGAGCGACCACAGCCGCTCGGCATGGTGCCGGTCCTCGCGGAAGGTGAGACGGCGCGTATACAGCGCACTCCCTCCGGATCTGCCGAACCCGACTCGCTCCTTTGCGCCGGCGGCCATCGCGAGCAGCGCACTTCGCACTGATCCCTGAGCGAGGTAGGCGGCGTCGTACCTATCGTTGTCGAGCGAGGCGCCCGATCTGATCCGTTGGGTTGCGCGGACAAAACCGGAGATGCCCCCGTCAGTGCCTGATTTTTCGTACACGATGGTGTGGCGAATCGCCGGATCGTTCTGGAGGAGGAGAGATCCCCCGGCGCCGGTTACCACATCCACAGGACCGCGCTTTGCGAGCTCGGCGATCAGCGGAGTGGTAAGAACGACGTCGCCGATGAAGCTCGTCTGCACAACGAGCGAGGCCAACTCCTACTCCACCTGGAGAACCGCGAGAAATGCTTCCTGCGGGATCTCGACCGCGCCGACCTGCTTCATGCGCTTTTTCCCCTCCTTCTGCTTTTCGAGAAGCTTTCGTTTGCGGGTTATGTCGCCGCCGTAGCATTTCGCGAGAACATCCTTCCTCAGCGGTTTCACGGTTGTGCGAGCGATGATTTTCTGCCCGATCGCGGCCTGAATCGCGACCTCGAACAGCTGACGCGGAATGAGATCCTTCAACTTGTCTGCGATCTTCCGGCCCCAGTCATAGGCCTTGTCGCGATGGATGATCACGGAGAACGCGTCGACCGGCTCACCGTTGATCAGCATGTCCAGCTTGACGAGATCGCTGCGGCGGTACTCCAGCATGTCGTAGTCGAGCGACGCATACCCTCGACTGATCGTCTTCAGCCTGTCGAAGAAATCAAGAATTATCTCTGCGAGCGGAAATTCCCAGTCGAACTCGACTCGCTCCTGATCGAGATACGTCATGTTCTTGTAGACGCCGCGCCGGTCGGTGCCGAGCGTCATGATCGCCCCGATGTATTCCGCGGGCGCCATGATTCGCGCCTTGACGTACGGCTCCTCCACGTAGTTGATCACAGAAGCGGGCGGCATCAGCGAAGGGTTCTCGATCAGCTGCATGGTTCCGTCGGTGCGATATACCCGATACTCGACACTCGGAACCGTCGTTACAAGATCGAGCTCATACTCGCGCTCCAGCCGCTCCTGCACGATCTCCATATGGAGCAGTCCGAGAAAGCCGCAGCGGAATCCGAATCCAAGCGCGGTCGATGTCTCCGGCTCGTACTGAAGCGAAGCATCGTTCAGCTGAAGTTTCTCGAGCGCGTCACGCAGCGTCTCGTAATTCGACGTGTCCGTCGGATAGATGCCGGCGAATACGAATGACCTTACCTCCTTGTATCCGGGAAGGGCTGAGGGAGCCTTGTTCGATGCGTCGAAGATCGTGTCTCCGGCACGCGTCTCTTTCACCGAACGAACATTGGCTACGACGTAGCCGACTTCGCCGGGCCCGAGCTCATCGGAGCGCACCTGACGAAGCTGGTTGTATCCGACCTCCGCGACTTCATAGACAGCGTCACTCGCTCCGAACGTGATGTTCATCTTCGGACGAATGAATCCGTCCACAACGCGAACGCTCGGAATTGCGCCGCGGTATCGGTCGTAATACGAGTCGTAGATCAGAGCGCGCAGGGGACCCTTTGCATTTCCTGTCGGCGGCCGAACTCTTCGAATAACGGTTTCGAGGAGCTCGGATATCCCGATTCCTTCCTTCGCGCTGACGAGCAGAATCTCGTTTGGATCGATACCCAGCAGGTCGTGCACTTCCTGGCGGCGTCGCTCCGGCTCCGCGCCCGGAAGGTCGATCTTGTTCAAAACCGGCACGATTTCGAGTCCAGCGTCCATCGCGAGAAAGAGATTGGACAAAGTCTGCGCCTGAATTCCCTGCGAAGCGTCGACAACGAGAATCGCACCCTCGCATGCTGCCAGCGACCGAGACACTTCGTAGGTGAAGTCGACATGCCCGGGAGTGTCGATCAGGTTGAGCTCGTAGCTCGATCCGTCGCGCGCTTCGTATGTCATTCGCACCGCATTGAGCTTGATCGTGATGCCGCGCTCACGCTCCAGGTCGAGCGTATCGAGCACCTGCGCTTTCATCTCTCGCTTCTGCAGCATGCCTGTCGCTTCGATCAATCGGTCGGCGAGCGTCGACTTTCCATGATCGATGTGAGCGACGATACAGAAATTGCGGATATGATCGAGATTCAAGGATCGTTGTCGAGAGTGAGTCGGAATATAAGACCCCTCGAACACCTATAAGGGAGTAACCGCGGAGCGCGCGGAGAACGTGGAGAAACCCACGAAATCGTTTTCCTGGTTTCGAAAAACAGAAAAGTTGTTCCGTAGTTCTCCGCGTGCACCGCGTGCTCCGCGGTTACTCCCCCTCAAACTCAAGAGGGGTATGCCGCCTGGCAGATCAGTCTGCTACTGATCCTTTTGGTGTTTCTCTACGCGCGGGGCAGGACGCGACTCGGGTTGTCGAACCTCGACTCGCGGCGTTTCGACACGCGGTTGCTCTACGCGGTGCTCCACGCGCGGCGCCTCGTATCGCGGCTGTTCACGGAAAACGCGCGGCTCAGGGGAAATCACGCGCGGCTCGGGACGCGGCTCCAGGCGCTGTGTCTGAACCGGCTCCGATCTCACACTCGGCTCGTATCCGCGGACGATAGGCTCAGGTCGCGGCCGATCAGAGCGTCGCAGTGATTCCAACATCTTCCCCGATACGCGCGCGGTGCCTGCTCGGTCATTCTTCTCCGGCGGAGTCACGTGTTCGGGCGCGGGCAACATCGGATCTGGCACGAGCGGCCTGATCGTCATGCTCTTCGGCGTCGCTCTCGGCTTCCCCGACGGGGTCGTTCTCCCAATGAGAACCGGCGCTCCGTAAATGATTCCGTAGCTGTGACAATAGTAGTCGGCGCCGATTCCGAAATAGTTGACGCAGCTCAGATAGGCGTCATCACCATAGAACCGATTGCCGTAACGGTATCGACCTGCGTATCGCCCTCCGCGGACTACCTCGTACTGCTCATAGTCGAAGGTATAGGCCGAGCGGACGTCCAGCGTCTGAGAGACGAACGAGTTCACCACGGCGAACGGATCCGCGAGCGTCGTGGTCAGGCGAGGATCGCGCCACTGCGATCCCCACGCGTATCGCGTGTAGTCGAATCGATCGAACGAGGCTATCGCGAAAACGAATCCCGTGCCCTGGGGCTCATTGATGTAGTAGGCGGCTTCGTTGGAAAACGGCACCTCGTTGTTATCGCGCTGTGTTGACGCGTATCTGCGCTGCTGATCCGGTCGCCGCGGATACAGCACATACAGTCGGCCGTCGGTTGTAACCCGAACAACGGTTACGTAAGCGCCGTTATCGCTGTCGAAGTATGCACGGATTCGCTGGCCTGACGTGTAGGTGTACTGATCGAGCCACACATCGACGACCGGGGCGGCGTCGTCGCCGCGCCCGTAACTGTCCGGGCGTGCCTGACGCTGCTGAGCCTGCGCGCCGGGCAGAATGCCAAGAAAGAGCGCGAGTGGCGCGAGTACTGCCCGATATCCACGCATAGTTGCTGTCTCCAGTGGCGACTGGTTTCATGCGCTACCAGTCGGCTATCCTGCACTTTAGCTTGCGCGCCGTGTCCCTGCCAGCCCTTCTCGAAATCGTCGAGTCTCTGCCCGCTCTCTCGGAGGCAAATAGCCTGTTGCCGCCGAAGCGCAGTCGCATCTGCCTCGCGGGACTCCCCGGCTCCAGCGACACCGCGACCGTAACGTGTCTTACCCGGCTGAACCCGGGAAGGTTCTTCGTCGTTGTCGCCGAGAGCGTCTCATCGGCCGAGCGGTGGCTCGCGGACATTGGCTCTCTCGACGGTGAGCTCGGCGTCGCGTTCTATCCGCCGCGCGAAGCATTCGGTGAGGCCGAGCCGCACGCGGAAGTGGCTGGTGAGCGCGTCGAAACCCTGGAGCAGATCGGCCGCGGATCGGTGCGGATTCTTCTCACGACGGCTCGCGCACTCCTGGAGCGGACGCAGCTTCCTCGAGCGCTCGCCGAAACGCGCCTCGAGTTGCGCCGCGGAGACGTACGCCGGCCGGAATCTCTGGCCGATCACCTCGAGTCGATCGGGTTCGAGCGCGTTCATATGGTGGATGACGTCGCGCAATTCAGTGTGCGCGGAGGGATCTTCGACATCTACGGATTCGGAATGGCCGAGCCAGTGCGATTGGAGTTCTGGGGCGACGAGATCTCGGAGCTCCGTCATTTCGATCTCGCAACTCAGCGGTCGACGCGCGATGCCGACCTGGCTCTGGTTCTCCCCGTCGACGGCCAGCTCGGAGGCGCAATGGAAGAAACCGAGCGGGTGTCGATAATGACTCTGTTCTCCCCCGACACGCTGATAGTCATTCCAGAGGACAGCCATATCGAGCCCGAGCTCAGACGAACGTGGGACGAGGCGCAGCATCACATCGATCTCGCGAGACGTCGCGGGGAGGACACTCCGAGTCGGCACGAGCTGTACGATTCGCCCGATGCGACGCTGGCGTCACTCGCGCGACTTGGTGCGATCGAGCTCTCGACCGCGCCGAAGTCTGTGGAAGGCCCCGCTGGTGAATCGGCAATCGTGAATTTCGACGTGCGCCAGCCGGAATCGATTCAGCGTGACATGCGACGCCTGCGAGAGGTCGTGGCCGACGGCATTCCGACAATCATACTCTGCGATAACGAAGGGCAGGCCGAACGTCTCGATGAGCTTCTGAGCGAAGGCGGCCGGGCGTCAGCGGCGTCTCTCGCGATCGGCGTCCTGAACGGCGGTTTCATGATTCCGTCGCGGGATGATTCACCGGGCCTCCGTGTTCTCACCGACCATGAAATATTCCGTCGCGAGCGGCGGATTCGCCGCGCACGAAAGTATGCTGCGGGGATCAGTGTAGAGAGTCTCACCGCGCTCACTCCCGGCGACTACGTGGTTCACCTCGAACACGGTGTGGGGATCTATCGCGGACTCGAGAAGGTGTTCTTCCGCGAAAGCACTGTTGAAGTCGCTGTGATCGAGTACGAAGGAGGCGATCGGCTCAACGTTCCGCTGTATCGAATCGATCAGATCGAGCGTTACCGTTCCGCGGCAGACATAACCAGCGATGCGCCGCCTCCGCGTCTCCACACGCTCGGTGGAAAGCGGTGGGCTCAGCAGCGTGACCGAACTCGCGCTGCCATCCACGAGATGACGGCAGAGCTGCTCGACCTGTACGCGAGGAGAAAGGTCGCTACGAGACCGCCTCATCTGCCGGATACGCCGTGGCAGCGTCAGCTCGAGTCATCGTTTCTGTTCGAGGATACGCCTGACCAGCGAACGGCGACTTCTGATGTAAAGGGCGACATGGAGAGGTCACGCCCCATGGATCGGTTGCTCGTCGGCGACGTCGGCTATGGAAAAACCGAGGTAGCCGTACGCGCAGCATTCAAGGCGGTGCAATCCGGCAAGCAGGTAGCGGTGCTCGTTCCGACGACGATTCTCGCCGAGCAGCACGCTAGAACCTTCGGAGACAGGCTGGCGGATTTTCCGGTGATGGTCAACACGATGAGCCGGTTCGAGACGCCGAAACAACAACAGGTCATCCTCGCCGACCTCGCCGCGGGAAAGATCGACGTCGTGATCGGAACGCATCGGCTCCTGAGTCCCGACGTGAAGTTCAGAAACCTTGGCGTGATCATCGTCGACGAAGAGCATCGCTTCGGCGTTCGACACAAGGAACGGCTGAAGCAATTGAAGCTCGACACCGATGTGCTCACGCTGACAGCGACGCCGATACCTCGAACACTTCACCTCTCGCTCGCCGGCTTGCGCGACATGACGCTGATGCAGACACCGCCGCGAGATCGATCACCGGTACTGACATTCGTCGAGCCGTGGGACGACGCGCTGATAGAGGAAGGAATTACGCGCGAGCTTGACCGCGGAGGACAGGTCTTCTTCGTACACAACCGGATCGAGACGATCGACGCAATCGCCGACCACGTGTGCCGCATCGTTCCGCGAGCCCGCGTCGCAATCGGACATGGACAGCTGCGGGAGCGCGATCTCGAAGAGGTGATGCGCCGGTTCGTCGAGGGCGATGTAGACGTGCTCGTTTCGACGATGATCGTGGAGTCGGGACTCGACGTTCCCAATGCAAACACGATGTTCGTCAATCGCGCGGATCATTTCGGCCTCGCGCAGCTGTATCAGCTGCGCGGACGAGTCGGCCGTTCGCATCGTCGCGCGAACTGCTACCTGCTCGTTCCTGACGCGGACATCGACGAGGACGCCAACCGCCGTCTCAAGATCCTCGAGCATCATACGGAGCTTGGAGCAGGCTATCGCATCGCGCTCAAAGACCTGGAGCTGCGCGGCGCCGGGAATCTGCTCGGACCCGAACAGTCCGGATTTGTCCAGGCGGTGGGCTTCGACATGTACCTGCGGATGCTGGAGGAAACAGTAGCGCGCATGATGCGCGGAGATACTGCGCCGCGACTCCAGCCATCCGACGTTTCAGTCGATGCTCCTGCGTACTTGCCGGACGAGTACATAGTCGGTCAGGATGCGAAGCTCGATATCTACCGGAGATTGACCAATCTCATCGAGCCTGCCGCGATCGAGGCGGTGAAAGTCGAAGTCCGAGACCGATTCGGTCCGCTGCCCCCGCCTGCGGAGGCGTTCTTCGCGGTCGCGCTTCTTCGCGTGCTTGGTGGAGCAGCGGAGATCGAGTCCATCCTCGTGCGCGGCAACGAGGCGCGTATTAGCTTTCGCGAGCGCGCAGTTCCCCGGATGAAGGCGATTTCCTCGGCCTTTCATGAGGTTCAATTCCAGGCGGAAGTGCGCCGTGCGCATCCGCTTTCCCTGAAGCTTACAAGACTTGGCGGCGCGGAGCTTCTCGGCGGCCTGGTAAGGGCGCTCGGAACGCTCCGCGCGCAGCTTTCTCCAGCATCACAACTCTCATAATAGAAATGAAAAGACGAACCGTACTGGCCTCGCTCGTCGCTACTCTGGCGCTCGCCGGATGTGACTCGCTGAGAGACGCATTCTCGGCCCACGTTGATGTTGCGGCAAAGGCTACAGGACGTGAGCTGCGGATCAACCAGCTCGCGTCGCTACTCGGACCTTCAGCAGCGCCCCTTCAAAAGGAAGTGGCGTACGCGCTCAGCGATGCATGGGTCGATTGGCATCTCGCCGCGCAGGCGGCGGCGAACAATGACTCTCTGAAAGACGACAAGCTTGCCGACAGGGCGATGTGGGCGGCGATCGCCAACATCAAGGCCCGAAAGTGGTACGAGATGGTCTCCAAAACTTGGAAGGCGCCCGACACCTCCACCGCGGAAGCCGTGTACAATGCGGGCGACATTCTCTCGGCCAATCACATTCTGCTGCTGACGCAGGGAATGTCCGACACGGCGAAGGCGCGAATCAAAAAGGAGGCCGATCAGCTGCGGGCCCAGGTGACGTCAGCCAACTTCAGCACGCTGGCCAAATCGAAGAGCCAGGACCGGCAGTCAGCGCTTCAGGGTGGTTCGCTTGGAGCGTTCCCGCGCGGAGCGATGGTCCCGCAGTTCGAGCAGGCACTACTCGCACTCAAGCCTGGTGAGATCTCGCCCGTCGTCGAAACGCAGTACGGCTATCACATCATCCGCCGTCCGCTGTTTTCAGAAGTGAGGCAGCAGATAATCGGGGCGGCTCAGCAGCGCGGCGCTCAGACTGCGGAAAGCACCTACGTTGCTTCGCTCGAGCGCGCCTCGGATGTGAACATAAAGCCGGGAATGGCAGCGACAGTGCGTGCAGTCGTCGAGAGTCCGAACGTACATCGTGAGGACAAAACTGTTCTCGCTACGTCGAAGATTGGAAAATTCACGTCAGCCGATCTCGCACGCTGGATGGAGACGTTCCCGCCGCAGGCGCAGATCCAACAGCGGGTCAAGGCGGCGCCTGACTCATTGCTGCCGATGTTCGTCGGGAACTTCGTCCGTAACGAGCTCGTGCTGCACGCGGCTGACAGCGCGAAGGTCGGACCAACCGCAGAGGAGCTGAAGCAGATTCGAGCCTATCTCAGAAACGCGCTCGTCAATGCATGGAAACAGCTCAATATCGATCCGTCGTCGCTGGCAAGCGCCAAATCCAAGGACGATAAGGCGCGAATGGCACACGACCGCATCGACAACTACGTGCGCGACCTGATGTCGCAGAAGGCTGTCTATGTCGATGTGACCGCACCGGTCCAGCACGCTCTTCGGGAGAAGTACGACTGGTCGATCAACAACGATGCAGTCGATCGATCACTGGTCGAAGCCGCGAAGGTTCGGCTGAAGACGGATACCACGAAGAAGGCGGGGCAACCGGGCTCAGTAGTGCCGGTGCCGAATAAAGACACAACGAAGAAGTGATCGAAACGAGAGACACTGCCCTGGGTATAAGTACGAATGCATAGACGGTTTCTGAACGCGGCGGCCGCAGCCATCACATTGATGGCGGGCATGCCGCTGTCCGCTCAGATCGCGGCGCCGCGTACCGCGACAAGTAGTCCCTCGATTGTCCCGGTTGATCGCATCGTTGCAGTTATAGGCGACCAGCCGATTCTCTGGAGCGATGTTCTCAGCGCGATCAATCAGCAACGTGCTGCCGGTCTCACGCTTCCTCCCGATTCAGCCGGACAGCTCGCGCTCGCGCGTGACGTTCTCAATCAGCTGATCGACGAGGAGATACTCGTTCAGAAGGCGCACGCGCTGAAGCTCGAGGTGACGCCAGATGAGGTGAATCGGTCCGTCGATGATCAGATCAATCGTATTCATCAGCAGTTCAAGAGCGAAGACGAATATCGAACCGAGCTGCGCAACGCCGGCTTCGGCACTCCGGAAGAATACCGGAAGACGCTCTATCAACAGTATTATCGGCGGAATCTCCAGCAGCGCGCGTTTACGGAGCTTCAGAAAACGACGCATCCGCGGAACGTGAGCGAGCAGGAAATCGACGAGGCCTTCCGAAGCAACAGGGAGCTGCTCACTCGACAGCCGGCGTCAGTGACCTTCCGGCAGGTTGTGGTTGCGCCGCATCCGACCGATGCGGCAAAGAAGGCTGCGCGCGCAAGAGCCGACACGATTCTCGCGGAGCTGCGCAAGGGCGCCGACTTCGAGCAGGTTGCGAAGCGCGAGTCGATGGACGAAGGAACCAAGTCGACCGGCGGCGATCTCGGCTGGAACCGGCGCGGCGCGATGGTCCCCGAATTCGAGCGAATGATGTTCGCATTGCGTCCGGGCCAGCTCAGTCCTGTCATCGAGACACAGTTCGGCTATCACATCATTCGGGTCGACCGGGTGCAGGCAGGTGAAGTGAAAGCGCACCACATTCTCATCAAACCGGCAATCGATTCTTCTGACATTGCTGCAGCTCGTCGTGAAGCTGACAGTGTGGCCCAGCAGTGGCGCCGCGGCGCATCATTCGATTCGCTCATTGCGAAGCACCACGATCCGGCAGAGGAGAAGGGAATTCTGCAGCCATTCACGCGCGATTCGCTTCCGGCGGCATATCAGCAGGCTCTTTCCGGAAAGAAAGCCGGCGACATTACCGATCCATTCGAGCTCGGGGGAGCTCGAGGCAACGTGAAGTTCGCTGTGGTACAGCTGGTCACCGTAAATGAGGCGGGGCAGTTCGTCGAGTCAGAAGTGCGCGAGCGAATACGACAGCAGCTTGCCGCAGAGCGAGGCACTCGTCAGCTGCTCGACGATTTGCGGAAGCAGACCTTCGTCTCGATTCGACTCTGACACGTGGCCCGGCGCATCGCGATCACCGCGGGTGATCCTCGGGGAATAGGACCGGAGATAATAAGCAAGACGCTCGCTGACCCACGGGTTAGCGGGCGTTCTGATTTCGTGGTGGTCGGCGCTAGCGGCTGCGGCGTGGACGTCGACGAAACGGTCGGTGCATGGAACGCATCGGCGGGGGCTGCAGCGGCCGGGCGCCTCGCCGGTCTCGCGATCGAGTGCGCCGTGCAGATGGCGCTCAGTGGCGAAGTCACCGGAATCGTGACCGCTCCGATCGACAAATCTGCGCTTCTCGCCGGCGGATTCGACTATCCGGGACACACCGAGATGCTCGCTGCGCTCACTGATTCCAGGGTGGCGATGATGCTGACGTCTGCGGACTCATCCGAACGATCGGCGAATCCACTGCGCGTAGTGCTCGCAACGACGCACGTTGCGCTTCGCGATGTCGTTGCCACCGTGACCACCGAAACGATTTTGCAGGTTTCGCGAATTACGCGGGAGTATCTCGCTCGCTGGTTCCGAGTGGATACTCCGCGAATCGCGTTATGCGCGCTGAATCCGCACGGCGGCGACAGCGGCAGGTTCGGCGATGAGGATGATCGAATCCTCGCGCCCGCGGCGCGCGAGGCGGGCATCGCCGGACCTTTCCCCGCCGACACTGTCTTCGTTCGCGCGATGCAAGGCGAATTCGACGCCGTGATAGCTCCGTATCACGATGTCGGCATGACGGCGATCAAGGTTGCGTCATTCGGAAGAGCGGTGAACGTCACGCTGGGATTGCCGTTCCCGCGGACGTCGCCGGATCACGGCACGGCGCTCGACATCGCCGGACGCGATGTCGCCGATCCGTCGAGCTTTACTGAGGCGGTGCTGCTGTGCCGGCGGATTGCGTTTCGCGCACAGCCCCTCGCCGGTCTCCAATCGTATGCAGATCCACAGACAGCGACTCGATCCGCCGGCCGTCGACCTCGCGCACGGTAAAGATTGCTCCGCCTGCAGTTACCCGATCGCCGATCTGGGGCAGTCTGCCAAGAACTCCGAACACGTAGCCGCCGATTGTCGTTGAGTCGCCTTCGGGGACGCTGAGGCCGAACCGATCGTTCAATTCGCCGATGTTCGTGCTGCCCGGGATCACTGTTTCGCCGGCGCGTGTGAGAACCGGTTCATTCGTGTCCTCGGTTGTATCGTATTCATCCAGAATTTCCCCGACGATCTCCTCGAGCAGATCCTCCATTGTCACTATGCCGGCGGTTCCGCCATACTCATCGAGAACGATAGCCATGTGCTCCTTCAGCCGCTTGAAATCGGCGAGCACATCCTCCACTTCGCGCGAGCCTGGAATGAAATGCACCGGCCGCATGAGCGCCCCCACGGAGAAGCTCTCATTGTAGCGAGCGTGACCCTCGGCTCGAGGAATGAGAACCTTGAGCAGATCCTTCGCGAGGATGATTCCGATGATGTTGTCGATGGATTCCTCGTGGACCGGGTACCGGGAAAAACCGCTCTCCTCGATCGTCGACAGCATCTCGGGAAGCGTCGCATCGACAGGAAAAGCGATTATCTCGGTTCGAGGGGTCATCACCGCGCGTGCGTTCTTCTCGGAGAACTCGAACACCGCATCGATCAGATCGGCATCGCCCTGCTGAAGTGAGCCGCTCTCCTGCGCCTGCTCGACGAGCAGCCGAAGCTCCTCAGGTGAGTGAACGCTCTCCTCCATTCCGGCAGGCGTAAGACCGAAGAGTTTGAGCAGCCTGTTCGCCGACACCTTCAGAGTCCAGATGAACGGCCTCATTACCCAGCCGAAGGCCAGAAGCGGCGGCGCGAGAATGCGCGCGAATTTCTCGGGATGGTGAAGTGCCGCTGCCTTGGGTGTCAGCTCGCCAAGAACGACGTGAAGGTACGAGACCGTTGTGTATGCGACGACCGCGGCGATCGTTACGGAAAGCGACACCTCGAGCGCAATCGGGAGGCGAGCAAATAAGCCCTCGAATACCGACGCAAGCGTCCGCTCGGCGATCCACCCGAGGCCAAGGCTCGACAGCGTGACGCCAAGCTGGCTCGCCGATAGCACTTCCGAGATATTTGAGCTTGCCTTAAGGGCGATCCTCGCAAGGCGGTCGCCGGTCCTCGTCATTGCCTCCAGCCGGGTCCGCCGCGATCTGACAAGCGAGAACTCCGCGGCAACGAAAAACCCGTTCAGAAGAACGAGCGTAAGGATGGCCAGAAGCCGGAGTATCACAGCTACAAGTTACAGCGAGCGGAATGCCAACGCCGGGTAGCGCAAACGTCCGCGCCGGTGGCGTACCGCATTCCCATGCCGGCCATCAGCACGCCGGCCATTCCCACTCGGATGAAGCGTCGACCCGACGGCTGCGGATCGCGCTTGTTCTGACGGTCAGCCTGCTTGTCGTCGAGATCGTGGGAGGGTGGATATCCAACTCTCTCGCGCTTCTCGCCGATGCGGGACACATGTTGACCGACGTCGGTGCGCTGGGATTGTCGCTGTTCGTAGCGTGGTTCAGCGGCCAGCCCAGCTCTCCAAAGAAGAGTTATGGATACCTCCGCTGGGAGATTCTCGCGGCATTCCTTAACGGATCCGCGCTGCTTCTCATTTCGGCGTGGATCCTCCTCGAAGCGGTGTTGAGGGTGCGGCAGCCACAACCTGTCGCCGGCAGCCTCATGCTCGGCGTCGCCGTTGCAGGTCTGATCGTGAATGTGGCGTCCGCCCGCATTCTTCATCCCGCGTCGCGCGAAAGCCTGAATGTTCGTGGCGCGTACCTGCACGTGCTCGGTGATCTTCTCGCCTCGATCGGTACGGTCGCAGCGGCGATCCTCATCAGGTTCACCGGCTGGCTCGCGGCCGATCCGAT
>DATBRZ010000064.1:0-6112 GCA_036560025.1 Gemmatimonadaceae bacterium
CTCAGCGTGTTGTGCCAGCGCACCGGCGACTCCTCCAATCTTGTCGTAGGCCGCGCGCGTGAGCACACCTTTCTGTCGATCGCGCTCTTCCCACAGCCGAGACATCGCAAACGCGATCAGTGGAAGAACTCCGCGTTCGCCGCCTGCCTCGCTGACGATGTCGCCGACGAGCGAATCGTCTTCGAACCCATATCCGGATTTGACTGCGGGCTGAACGATCGCACGCCGCAAAGCACCTCCGCTTGGCGGAAGAAGCGGCGTCAGATCGGAGAATATTGGAGTCAGAGACTCGAACTGATGACAGCGGATGAGAAAGTCATCGCGCATCGAGATCAGTACATGGATGTCTCCTTCGATTGCGATCCGCGCAAGCAGCTCCGCGTATTGCGACTGGACCGAGACTGTGTTGAGCGTGAAGAGCTCCTCGGCCTGATCGACGACGAGTAACGCGCCTGCGTAGTCTCCTCGCCATGCCCTCAAGGCATCGAATTCCAACTTTGCACGCGAGCCGGGGCTGACGACCATCACGGCCCAGCGCGCCGGCATCGCCGGAACGAGTCCGGCTCGAACGAACGAGCTCTTGCCGACGCCCGAGGGGCCGATCAGGCCGAGGATGCGCGCCGGTGCTGAGAGTTTGCGCAGCATCGTCTCGATCTCCGCCTCGCGGCCGAAGAAGTACTGCGCTTCGCTTTCCGTAAAAGCTGAAAGACCAGGATAGGGACTCCGCTCGCCGGCACGGGTGAAGCGGCGCGTCGCGTCATCGAGCGCGCGCGACAGCTCGGCCACAGATCCGAAACGCTCTTCGGGATTTTTCGCGAGCGCCCGTACGAGAATCGGCGCCCACGGAGTCTCGGAGAGGCGCGGCGGCTCGTGACGGATCTCGTTCCAGACTGTTTCTACCCCCGCACGCTCGCGAACTCCGCCGACGTGGATCATCTCCGCCAGGACTACGCCCACGGCGAAAATGTCCGCGCGCTGTCCGTGCGTCTGTTCCGGAGCGATGTACGCGCGTGTCCCCGCCACCGATGATGCATCGTCGATCGATCGGGCCAGACCAAAGTCCATCACCACCACCCGCCCGCTGCGGGTGATCATCACGTTCTCGGGCTTGAAGTCGCCGTGAACGAGACCAGCTGCGTGGATGGCGGTCAATCCGGCGAGGAACTGCGCGGCGATCTCCTGCGCTTCGCCGAGGTCGAGGGGACTGCGTTCGGTGAGCACGCTGCGCAGCGTCACACCGTCGATGTACTCCATCGACAGTAGCTCCAGACCGTCTGCCTCGATCAGATCGAAAGTGCGACAAACATTCGGTGAGATGACTTCGCGCGCCGCGCGGATCTCACTCCGCAGCGACTCGGTCGATTCGCGTTGTAGAAACTTCAGGGCGACGTCGACGCGCAGGCGAAGATCGAACGCCTGCCACACTTCACCCATCCCGCCGCGACCGAGGGGACGGAGAATCTCATAGCGCCCGGCGAGAATCTGACCGCGACCGAGGAAGGCGACTTCGTCCGCGGCAGGATTCGGATCGACAGTCGGCGGCAGACTGCGCGAAGTGTCCATTGTTGGAGTTTGGGGCTCAACTTACTGCCAGCAGGGAGGAAAGACAAACTTACCGCCCCCGCCCCCCGCCCGGGTGACGCATCGCGTTTGACGCTTGAGCGAACTTCTTGAGATGTGAAGCGAATCCGGCGATCTCGCGCGATGCGGCGTCCTCACATCGATCTTTCGTGGAGTATCTGGTTCCATCGAGCTTGTGAAGGTACTTCGATGCCGATTGCCGCATGTCGCTGATATGGACGTATTCATGCGTCATCGCATCCGGCGCGAGGACGACGACCAGCGGCAGGATTCGCGCCGAAGCGCTCATCATCCATTGGTCATCTGCGCCGTCGCAGGTTGCTGTCAGCGCGAAATCGATGAACCGCGTGCAGGCGTCGATCGGTCGATCGATACCGCAAAGCCGTTGCACTTCTGCCTGGCTTCCGGCAGAAACGAAGCGAGGAGCCTGCATATCGAGAAGCTCGGCGCCATACGCCAGAGTGCCTTGGAGTACGATAGTGACAAACCAGAATCGATGCACAGCGCTCCTCCCTTCGAGGGTCGAATCGCCGTGCTGCGCAGCACGCTGATGATCAAGGTGAGTCGTTGCGTCGCGTTGTGCGTGAGGGTTGGGTAGTGATCTGGTAGAGGCTTCGATGAAGGTGCAATTCGGAGAGTTCGTCTTTGACGGTGAGACCTGTCAGGTTCTCAGAAACAGCACTACCGTCGCACTGTCACCGAAGTCGTTTCAACTTCTGGAGATGCTCATCGAGGAGCGGCCTCGCGTCGTGTCCAAGAAGATCCTTATCGAGCGACTCTGGCCCGCGACAGCGGTGGCTGAAGAGAACCTCAAGGCGCGCATTCGCGAGATTCGTCGAGCGCTCGGCGACGACGCCCGTGAGTGGATCCGAACGGCGCGAGGGTTCGGTTATGCCTTTCAAGCCGCCACGTCGGAGACGCGCGCATTGCCTCCGGAACGAATTTACTGGCTGCAGCGCGGATCGCACGGATTCGCCGTGACTCCCGGTGAAACCTACGTCGGTCGCGATCCGCGGTGCGGTGTGTGGCTCGACGACGCAAGCGTGTCGCGAAAGCACGCACGCATCATCATTTCGTCGAACGGCGTGACGCTCGAGGATCTCGGCAGCAAGAACGGGACGGCGATCGGCACGAAGGCGATTTCGGGTGCGGCCGAGCTTTGCGACGGCGACAGAATTCGCATCGGCTCGGTCAGACTCACCTTTCGATCTTCGTCATTGAATGAATCGACCGAGAGCGTCCCGGAGGCGCGGGCTTAGATCCAGTCCATTGGTCGCTGTCAGCTTTCTCATCCGGTCACCATGTCGGCGCGTTCTGCCAACCTGGAAATCGTCCGATCTTTAGCTTGTAACCGTTCGCCGACTGATCATCCTGGCGAGCGCATCGGAAAGAAAACCCGGACGCCGCTAAAGTTCGTCCGAAGAGTGCGAACCAGGCGCAGAATTAGCCGTTCGGCTTCACAGGAGGCGGCGAGACATGGGGGCTAAGATTTCCGATTTCCAACATCCGGACGTTGTAGGCTAGAGCCAACAGTGAACTCGGAAGCGACAAATTTAGACGCCCTCAACCCACCGGATTCGCTCGTCGATCACTCCCGAGTCATCGCTGAGCTTTTCCGCGCGCACAACGACGCGCTGATCAGCTTCCTGGCGGCCCGGCTGCACGATGCCCAGGACGCGCGGGACGTCGCGCAGGAAGCCTACGTGCGGCTCCTTCAACTGGATAGTCCGGGTGCACTCAGTTTTCTTCGTGGCTATCTCTTCAAGATCGCCGAGAACCTCGCCATCGACCGTATCCGCCACCGGGCGCTACGTGCTCGCGTCGTTTACACGGAGAAGTTGCTCTTCGATGACTTGGACGAGCGTTCCTCGCCGGAGCGGAGCCTGCTTGCTCAGGAGGAGCTTTCCCGGATCTCCCAGCGCCTGACGGAGCTTCCGGCGAACTGCCGCCGGGCGTTCATCATGCACGTCCTTCTCGATCGGCCCACCAGGGATATCGCCGCGGAGATGAACGTGAGCGACCGCATGGTGCGCAACTACGTCACGCGCGGCCTGCTCGCTTGTCAGGTTGTGCGCGACGAAATGGAAAAAGCAAATGACCATTAAGTCGCAAGACTTCGCCCCGGATAGTGACCGCCTCGAAATCGCGAGTGACTGGTTGCTTCGAATCCAGGCCGGCTCGCTCGATTCGGAAGAGCTGGCCCAATGGCTTCAGTGGTATGACGCCGACTCCGCCAACCGGTCCGCTTTCGAGAGAGTGCAGGCCACTTTTGAGTCGATCCATGCCTTGCCACAGAGCGAACGTTCGGCATGGGCTTCCCGACTGAGCGCTCTTGAAGAACCGGAGCGCCAGCCCTTTCGTCCGAGGTCGAGATCGTGGCTGCCTGTACTACCCCCTTGGTTTTCTCGCCCGGTTTGGGCGACGGCGTTCGCGTTGACGATCGCATTGATTGCCGGCGTTGCAGTCTGGCAGCTTGGTGGAAAGCGATCCGTCGAGACATCTGCGTTCAAGACTGAGCGCGCAATTCATCGGGATATTTCCCTCCCCGATGGCTCCCGCGTTCGCCTGGGTGCCAAATCCCAACTCTTCGTCAATTTCACATCTCAGACTCGATATGTGGTCCTCGAGGGTGGAGAGGCATTCTTCAATGTGGCCAAGGACAAGGAACGGCCGTTCCTCGTCCAGGCCGGCGAAGTGACGGTTCGCGCCGTGGGTACGGAGTTCAACGTGCGGCGCGTCATGGATAAGACGATCGTCACAGTGACCGAGGGCGTGGTCGAGGTGCGCCAGAGTGTTAGAGCGGACGATCGCCGGCCTCGGCAAGCAACGAGTTCGAGCGCGCCGAAAGCGATTCGTATCGTTGCCGGCGAGCAGGTGTCCATCGACCCGGTAGCGGCCGATGTTTCCGTCAAGGAGGTCGACTCCGAAGCTGTCATCGCATGGCAGGAAGGACGGCTGGAGTTTGTCGATGAACCACTCGGCATGGTCATCGAGACCATCAACCGCTATTCCCATCGAGAAATCGTGATCACCGATAAGGCGATCAACGAGTTTCACTTCTCGGGCACTGTTTCGCGCGACCATATCGACGAGTGGCTGTTCGCTCTCTCCGAAATCTTTCCAGTGGACGTGCGCCGCGTCGGAAATGAAACGGTGCTGATCTCGCAGCGACCCATTTCTGCCAATCGCGAAGACTTCCGTTTTGAGCCCCATGTTCGTTGAAGGAACAGAAGCGCCCGCACCCTTTCGGTCCGAGCGGCCTTCAAGACGGGGGTACTATGCGTCAATACTGCCTAACCTCGATCCGGATTAAGACCTCGTTGCAAGCAATTCTTCTCGCCGCCCTTCTCCTGGTTCCAGACAATGTCCGAGCAGCGGGTCTGGCCCGAGAAGTCACTTTCGACATTGAGCCCCAGCCGCTCGAAACAGCCATCATTAAATTCTCGAAGCAGGCGGAGATTCAGGTTCTGGCATCGAGCATCGAGCTCGATGGTGTCAAGAGCGCCGGCGTAAGAGGCCGGCGCCGCATTGAGGCAGGCCTGCAGGCATTACTGGCGCGCACGGGCCTTTCCTACAAGACGGTCAGCGCGGAGACCATCGCTCTCGTTCGCACGACAAGCTCGGAAACAGACGCGGATCTCCACCTCGCGAGCGCCCAAACGCAACCCCAACCCCAACCCGCCCCCACCACCCAACCACAACCGGCGCCGAATCAACCGGTGACCGAGGAAATCACGGTTGTCGGCCTCACGGAGTCGTTGCAGGAAGCGGTGAAGGTCAAGAGAGATTCGGACGCGATCGTCGATGCCATCGTGGCCAAGGATGTGAACAAGCTTCCGGACAGGAACCTCGCCGAAGCCGTGCAGCGCGTTCCGGGCGTGGTCATCAATCGTGAGTTCGGCGAGGGCGAGCGCGTCTCGCTGCGAGGCGTGTCACCGAATCTCGTCCACACTACGGTCAACGGCCACAACGTGGCAGTCGCCGACTGGTTCGTGCTCGAGCAGCTCGCCGCAACCCGAAGCTTCAACTACCTGCTGTTGCCGTCGGAGCTCATCGGAATGGTCAAGGTCTACAAGAGTCCGACAGCGGATCTCGACGAAGGCGGCATCGGCGGGACCATCGATGTTCGGACGCGCAAGCCGCTCGACCTCAAGCCCTTCGTCTGGAGCGGCTCCGTGCAGGACGCGTATACGCAGAAGTCGGGTAAGAACGATCCGAATATCTCGGCGCGGGTCAGTTGGAGAAACGACGCGAGCAACGTGGGCGTCCTTCTCTCCGCCGTGCTCGACAAACGCAACATCCGCCGCGACGGCGTTGAAGTCCTCGGCTACTTCCCCATGGCAAATGGAACGCTCGTGCCTTCGCTGATCGGCTCCGCGCTCTTTCAGCAGGAGCGCGAGCGCAAAGCGTTCAACGGCGAATTCCAGTTCAAGCCGGCGGACCGCTTCGAACTCAACCTCAACGGCTTCTACTCGCGGTTCGGCGCGAACAACATCAACCAGAACTTTCTCGCCTGGGGATCGAATGCTCT
>DATBRZ010000065.1:0-13783 GCA_036560025.1 Gemmatimonadaceae bacterium
GTGCTCTTCAATCGCGAGGTTGCGCGGCGTGCAGAGCTCGCGTTCCCGTACGTAGAGTTCGACGGAGACCCGTACATGGTGATACGGGACAATGGCGAGCTGGTCTGGATACTCGATGCGTACACGTCAACGGATCGATATCCCTATTCACAGCGCCTCGAAGACGGCACGAACTACATGCGCAACAGCATCAAGGTCGTCGTCGACGCCTACAACGGAACGATCACTGGATACATCGCCGATCCGAGCGATCCACTGGTGATCACTTACTCGAGAATCTTTCCGGGGACGCTTCGGCGGATTTCCGAGATGCCCGCCGATATCAGGAAGCATGTCCGGTATCCGCGAGATCTTTATCGGATACAGACAATTCTCTACGCGACGTATCACATGGATCAGCCGGCGTCGTTCTATCACCGGGAGGATCAGTGGCAGCAGCCGACAGTGAATCGCGAGCAGGAGGCTGACACCGACCGGTTCATGCGACATCTCGTGATGCGTCTACCCGATGAGCCGCGTGCCGAGTACATCTACATGGCGCCGTTCACGCCGCGCGGGAAGGACAATCTCGCCGCGTGGATGGTTGCGCGGAACGACGGCGACAACTACGGCCGGCTCCGCGTCTACAGATTCCCGCGGCAGAGTCTCGTTTATGGTCCGCGGCAGATTGCTGCGCGAATAGATCAGGACACCGAGATCTCGCGACAGCTCACGCTTTGGGATCAGCGCGGGTCCCAAGTGATACGGGGTGAGCTGCTGGTGATCCCCGTGGAGAAAGCGCTTCTATACGTTCAGCCGATCTATTTGCGCGCAGAGGGCGGAAAGATTCCGGAGCTGAAGCGCGTCGTGGTCGCGTTTCAGAATCGCGTCGTGATGTCGGAGACGCTGGAGTCAGGTCTGGCGCAGCTCTTCGGCGGAGCCCAACCGACGACGATCGTAGACACAACCGCCGTGTCGGATACAGCCACGGCCCCTCCGTCGCCGGTTCCGGTGAGCGGTCAGGATCTCGCGCGTGAGGCGCAGACGCATTACGAGCGCGCGCTCGCTGCGCAGCGTGCCGGAAACTGGGCGCTTTACGGTGAAGAGATCAGAAAGCTCGGCGAAGCGCTCGGTCGCCTGAATTCACGGCGATAGCGTCGCGATGGACCCCTCTATCACTTAACGGGGAGTAACCACGGAGCACGCGGAGATCGCCGAGAAAACCAGGAAAGCGTCTTTCTGGTTTGCAAAACAGAAAGGCTGTTCCGTACTTCTCCGCGTGCTCCGCGCGCTCCGTGGTTACTCCCCGTTAAGTGATTGAGAGGCTTGCTCGCGCAGCGATCATCGGGCCCGGATCATCGCTGATAATTCCATTCACACCGGACTTCCATAGAGAGATCGCAACCTTCGGATCGTTGATCGTCCAGATGTGAACGACGAAGCCGTTTGACGGCGAGATCCGCGCAAAGCGCCGCACAGGTAACGGAAGACCGTAATACGACAGGGGAATACACAGGGCGGCGAAGACCGGCGGCGTCACTGGACGACCGGTCACGACTTCGCGCATCAGACGAACCACGTCGGGCCGGGTTGCTCCGACCGCGATGCGAGAGCCGTCGAACACCCGAAGCGCCTCACTGGTGAAGCTGTCGACGACACATCGATCCTCGGCGTGAAGATCTTCGATCACCTTGCGGATGGCGAGCGCCACAGCCGGCGTTTTCAGCTCGATGAGCGCCGGCGTCGAAGGAAAGCTCGTCAGTACCTCTTCGAATCGCGGAATTCCAATACCCTTTCCACGGTACGGATAGCTTCGGCCCTGGTCGCGGGTGAATCGCGCGCCGGCATCCAGTTTAGCGAGCTGCTGCGCCGTTAGGCCTGCCACGAGCCCGATGCCGTCAGTCGTTCTCGCGACGTCCGGATCATGATGAACGACAGGAATGGCATCCGACGAAAGACGCACATCGAATTCGATTGCGTCCACTCCGAGCGCAATCGCTTGCGCGAATGATTCGAGCGTATTCTCTGGAGCGTGGGCGGAATTTCCGCGATGGCCCACGACCGGATGGCGGGATTGGTCGAGGAGGACGTTCATTCAAAAAAAACCGAAACGACGTGCGACGGGCTGACGGCTATTGGCTGTGGGCTGGCCATCAGCTATTAGCTACCCAGCCAACAGCCAATAGCACTGTGTTTCGTTTTTTTTTCAGAATGTCACTTGTAGCCTCGTCATTATGAGTCGGCCGATGGCTCCGCCGCCGACGAATTCGCGGTGCTTTTTGTCCAGGAGATTCGTGGCATTCAAGGACCACAGAACTCCGTTCAGGAACGTCGGTCTCACCGACACCTGAGCGTCGACCAGATTGTACGTCGCAATCGTTCCATTGATGAACGAATAGACCGGGAACGAAGCGACGTGACGGCCGCGCAGCTCACCGCTCACACCTTTCGCTTCGTCGCGATAACGCAGTGAGACCGATCCCTTGTTAGCGGGAGCATTGAGGGAAATGTCCTGCACGCCGCCCACTTCGCTGCGCGGGAAGAAGTCCTTGTTCACGTACGAGTACGTGCCGTAAACAGAGAACCCACGCGGAAGCAGAACTTCAGCGCCGACGTCGCTCCCCCAGACGTTGAGATCGCCGAAGTTGCGGTAGGTGACGATGACGTCACTCTGTGCGGAGAGGGCTTCACTGAAATTCACAACTCCCAGCGGAATCCCGTTGGTGGTGGCCGTTGTTACGCCATTCGTCGTAATTCCGCCGAGACCGGCAGCCACTGATGGCGCAATCTGACCCGCAGTCGCAGCGGCAACTGCGGCCGGGAAACCGGCCAGCTGTAAGAAACCCGTTAGTTGGGCCTGCAAATATGGCGATAGGGTTGTGCGATCGAGGAACACGTTCGGCGTCTCGATGATCAGCGGTCCAACGAAGTTCTTTCGGTGTTCGTGCCAGACGTCGACAGAAAGCTGAAGTATGTCGCCGAGTATTCCCTTGTAGCCGGCCTCGATTGTGTTGTGAATCGTCGGCTTGAGGCGTGCAACATCGCGTAAATCAGTCGCCGCAACGTCTCGGAACGTTCCGTTCTCCGGCTGAAGTACACGTAGCACGGTTCCGGCCTGAGCCGCGCTCGGTCGCAAGCTACCAAGGAAGTTCGCGACCGCAGTAGCAACCGCGGCCGCATTCGGAACCATAGCGGCAGTGAACGACGCGGTCAGGGACGCAACGACGCCCGCGCGGGCGACTGCAAAGGCGGCGGGATACATCAGCGATGCGTCGGCCGGTACGAGGGTGGCGGGATTGCCACCAAACGCCACAGGGACCCGCATGCAAAGACTGCCCACGCCTGTGGCGCAGCTTCGCGCGAACGTCAGTCCCGATTCAGGAACGCCGAGCGCACGAACGCCGTAGAGCTGAGTGCCACTGCTCGGAATTCGTCCGGCCAGCAGATCGAGGAAAAGATTGTTCGTGCTCGGCGTCGAGAACGCCCGATTGTAGGTCACGCGAAGGCTTTGATTCTCCTGCGGCTTGAATACGAGGGCGAGCCGCGGAGAGAATACAGGATCCTCTAGGCGGCTGTGCTTATCGACGCGCGCGGCGGCGGTGAGCTCAAACATTCGGGTGAGCTGCGTCACCGAGTGTACGTAGCCGCCAACTTCCGTTATGTCGTCGTCATCCTCGTTGCGTCCGTTGATTGTTCCTTCGGTCTTCGGCATCGTGTGGATGTAGTCGAAGCCGTAGAGGAAACGCTGTCGTAGCCCGAAGTCCCAGCCGTGCTGGACCTGCGCCGCGAGCTGCCGGGACTTGTCGATGATGCAAGCGGGATCGGCGACGTCAGGACACTTAGTGGTCGGCCTGACGGTGCGAAGAAGGAAGGTTCCGCCGGCATCGCTCGTGTTAAGGAAAACCTGGCCGAACAGCCGATTGATCCGGCCGCGGAGCTGGAAGTTCTGCGATACCCAATCCTTCACCTGGGCCGGTCCGAGACCAGTCGGCTCTACTGCGCTGCCTGCCTCAGCGCGGCCGTACGTTCCAATTATTTCACTTGCAGCGGTTGGACGAAAATCGACGCGAGCCTCGCCGCCCCAGCGCCTGAGATCAGTGTCGCGGGCGACGCGTTCCAGTGTGTCGTGCTGAAACTCGGGCCATTCCTTTCCGCGAAATACGTCTGCGGAAATCTTAGCGGCGAACTTCTGAGAGGGCGCGTACGCGCCCCGGAAAGCGCCACGCAGAACACTTCGATTGCCTCCGTCGACGGTCAGCGTCGTTCCCTGCGACGAAAACGGCGACTTCGTAATCACGTGCATCACCCCGCTCGGCGTATTCGGTCCGTACAAAGCCGCGCCGGGTCCGAGGACTACCTCGATACGCTCGATGTCTTCATTGGTTTGCGACTGGAGGTAGGGAATGTTCACGCGAAGGGATGGAACGAACGCGAAGCGGTTGTCGGTAAGCGTCATCATCGCGCCGGAGAAGATGTTGTTGAATCCGCGCGCGACGACATTGGCCTGCATCAGTCCGCCGCGAGCGACGTCGATGCCGGGAAGAGCGGCGACGTGATCCGTAACGTTGATCGACGGACGCTCGTTGATCTCCACTTCGTTGACGACCGAAACAGATGCCGGAGCATCGACGACTTTTTGAGGCGCTCGCGCAGCAGTCGTAATGACCATCTCGAGCTGTGAGGGGATCACATTGACCGCAATGTTAACCTCGGCCGTCGCGCCCGAGCCCACACTCACCGAGGGATTACGAGCCATCCGGTAGCCGATACGCGTGACGACAACATCGTAAGTTCCAGCGGGAAGTGCGCCGATTCGATAGTTCCCGTTCTCATCCGTCACTACGCTTCCCGCGCTCCGGAGAGTCGTAACGGCCTGAACCCGCGCGCCGGTAACGCCGCGTCCCGAGCCCGCTTCCGTCACCCGACCAGTGATCATTCCAGTCTGCGCCAGCGCCGTTGATGCAAACAGCGTCATCGACAGCACCGTGATGAGGCTGCGAAGGGAAGGTGAGCGCATCGGTACCTCGGTTCGTTTGTGAACCCAGCCGGCGCTTTTGGCTCGAGCCGGGAATTGCCGCCATAGCTAAGGGCGGGATTGTCGCGCGTCAAGACTGGATGACTTGCCCCGTAACGCCGCGCTCATCATCGTTCGATGGAACTTTTGTGGTGAGTCAAATGGCAACAACAGTTGGCGTTCAGCCTCCGACGACTTTCGATGCACCCGCGCCGGTCGCGGACGGTGTGACATCGACTGTCGCTCCGCTGCCCCCGAAGCGCGAGCGCCTCATTTCTCTCGATGTTTTCCGCGGTCTCACGATCGCAGGCATGCTCCTCGTCAACAATCCGGGCACATGGAGCGCCATCTATCCGCCGCTGGAGCACGCCACGTGGCACGGATGGACGCCGACCGATCTGATTTTTCCATTCTTCCTCTTCATCGTCGGAATCACGACGCACCTGTCGCTCTCCGCGCGACGCGAGCGCGGCGACAGCGAGGCGCAATTGGTGCGACAGATTCTTCGCCGTGGAGCGATCATCTTCCTCCTCGGATTCCTGATGTCACTCTTCCCGTTCTACCAATGGGGGACGATCGAGGGAATGGTGAATCCGTCCGTTTGGGATCGGATCGCGTACCGCTGGGACCACGTCCGCATCCTCGGAGTTCTTCAAAGAATCGGACTCGTTTACATCGCGGCCGGCCTGCTGACGCTGAAAACAACCTTGAAGCAGCAGGTAATCATCCTCGCCGTACTACTATATGGATACTGGTTCGCGATGACGCTGATTCCGATCCCCGGCAAAACCATCGGAGCGCTCCTCCTCGACAAGCCGAGCGAGACACTCGCCGCGCATCTGGATCGCGCGATTCTCGGAATGAAGCACATCTGGTCCGGCAGCGTGACCTACGATCCTGAAGGACCGTTTTCGACTATCCCCGCAATCGGAACCGCGATCCTCGGAGTTTTGGCGGGGCGCTGGATTGCGCAACGGAAGCGGCCGCTGTTCGAGCGGCTCTGCGGTCTCTACGGCGCGGGATCGCTGGCGATGGTGCTCGGTCTGATGTGGAGCTGGTCATTCCCCATCAACAAGAATATCTGGACCAGCTCGTACGTTCTCTTTACAGCGGGGATGGCATGCGTCGCTCTCGCGACGATCATGTGGATCATCGAGGTGCACGACATTCGATGGTGGACGAAACCGTTCGTGATTTACGGCGTGAATCCGATCGTCGCATTTGTCGGATCGGGAGTTCTCGCCCGGTGCATCTACACCCTATGGAAGGTTCAGTACAACGGTCAGGCGACTCCGGTAGAGACGGTCATCTACAAGGAGGCATTCGCATCGTGGCTCGAACCGAAGAACGCGTCTCTCGCGATGGCGTTCGTGACAGTCTTGTTCTGGTTCGCGATTCTGGCGTTTCTCTACCGTCGGAAGATCTTCCTGAAGGTCTGAGCAGCTATCTCGCCTTGACGGCAGACGTCGGTACAGTCTCCGGCTCGAGCTTCTCTCCTCCTCTTCTCACGACGTAAGCTTCCATCGCGAAGTACTCCGGAAGCCCAAGGCGATCGACAACCTGCGCGGTGTGCTTGTTCCGCTCCTCCACACGCTGCCAGAACTCGCGGTCGTCCTGACCGGGGAACGGAGCGCGGTCTTTCTGACTCTGATGCTTGAAGATCGCGAGGATCTTCACACGAAGCTCATCTTCGGATAGCGGCACCAGTACGTCGGCTTCCGTTACATCCCATTCCTGCCAGGCACCGCGATAGTACCACACTTCCGGTTGCCCGCCTGAGTACTCATCGAGCGCGGCTTCGACTGTCTCGAGGCACATGCGGTGGGTGCCGTGCGGGTCGGACAAATCGCCGGCGACGAAGATGATCGACGGACACGTCTGCTCGAGAAGCTCGTGCGTGATGCGTACATCCTCCGGCCCGATCGGATCCTTGCGAGGTTTTCCAGTCTGGTAGAAGGGAAGGTTCAGAAAGCGCGCCTGATTCGCCAACATGCCGAAGGTCTCGATTCCCGATACGGCCTCCGACTCGCGGATCGCCCGCTTGATTGACAGCACCTCGGGGATGTCGAGCTGCCCGGCAACTTTGCGCGCGAAGAACTTCTCGACCTTGTCGACAACTGTCCGAGTCGCCGAGTCCTGCGTGTCGAAATCGCGGTCAAAGCGCCGAAGGAAGTCGATGTAGCGTCTGACTTCATGATCGAACACGGCGATGTTCCCCGATGTCATATACGCGATGACGATGCGGTTCCCGTTTTGATGAAGCTTGTGGAGAATGCCGCCCATCGAGATCACGTCATCATCCGGATGCGGGGAGAAGACTATGATGCTCTGGCCCGACGGAAGCTTGCTCCTCCCTCGCACCTTCGAGATGAGTGCGTTGAACACTTCCCCATTGAGTGGGCCCGCCGTTCGGTACTTCGCCAACAGTGAGCTCAAATGGTGCTCGCGATAATCCAGGTTATCGAGGCGCAGAATGGATTTCTTAGTGACCTCGCTCAGCCAGATGACTGCGGCCATCTCCATTTCGCGGGTCCACTCCACTTCAGCGCCTATCCACGGAGTGCGAACCCTGGAGAGCTCCGCAGCCGCAGCCGCGTCGACGTAGAACACGACGTTTGGATGCGCCTGCAGATAAGTCGCTGCAACATCCGGATCGGGCTCACCCTCCACTGCACGCTGCACGATCGCTGCCTTGTGCTCGCCAGTTGCTATCAGCGCAATCTCTCGCGCTTCCATTATCGTCGCGACACCCATCGTCACTGCTTCTGTCGGAACGTTGTCTTCGCCGAAGAAATCAGTGGCGGCATCGCGTCTGGTAATCGTGTCGAGCGCAATCAGTCGTGTGCGAGATTCGTTACCGGACCCGGGCTCATTGAACCCGATATGGCCGGTCTTCCCAATGCCCAGTATCTGGATGTCGATACCGCCTGCGGTACGGATTGCTTGCTCGTACTTGGCCGTTTCGCGCTCCAGCTCTTCACGGGCAACGTCGCCGCGCGGAACATGAACGTTCTCCGGTTTGATATTGATGTGCTCGAACAGATTCTCCCACATGTAGCGGTTGTAGCTGTGAATGCTGTCCGGCCGCATCGGGTAGTACTCATCGAGATTGAACGTGACGACGTCCGAGAAGTCGACGCCTTCCTCCTGGTGCAGCCGGATCAGCTCACGGTAAATCCCGATTGGTGTGCTTCCAGTGGCGAGACCGAGAACCGCGCGCGAGCCCGATGCGCGGCGCTCCTGGATCACGTCAGCGATGCGGCGCGCGACACGCCGCGAGATCTCGCCGTAATCTGCGATGACGACTGGAACGCGCTCGCGTACGCGCGGGCTCAAAGTCGACTCTCCCAGTCGATCAGCGGTGCGTCGACAATGGCCTGCTGAACGGCGTCGGCAACTGCGCGCCGCAGGGGTATATAGCGGATGTTGTCGCGAACTGGGTTCACGCGATTGGTTAGGAGGATGACATAAAGTCCACGTTCCGGGTCGATCCAGATAGATGTACCGGTGAAACCCGTATGGCCGAAGCTTCGAGGTGAGAAGAAATGTCCGGCGCTCGAATTCTTCGATGGACTGTCCCAGCCAAGAGTGCGGCTGGATTCGCGGTTCTGAGGCGCGCTCCACCGCACGAGCGTTGCCGCCTTGACGATGCGCACGCCGTTGTACTCTCCGCCGTTGAGAAGCATCGTTGCAAATATCGACAGATCCTTGACTGTGGAGAAAAGCCCCGCGTGTCCCGCCACACCTCCCATCGCCCACGCATTCTCGTCGTGGACCTTACCCCACACAAGCCCTCCGCGCGCTGTGTCGATTTCAGTTGGAGCGATTCTCGAGAGTAGTGAAGTGTCCGGATTGAATTCCGTGCTCGTCATTCCAAGCGGCTTGAAGACACGCTCGGCTACAAACTGATCGAGAGTTTGTCCCGTGATCTGTTCGATGACAAGCTGCATCAGAATCATGTCCCAGTCGCTGTACACCGTCTCAGTTCCGGGGACTGACTTCAGCGGCCGCGTATTGATCTGCTCAAGATATTGCTCGCGTCCCTTGAACTCACGATAGAGAGCGGCAAACGCTTCGAGCCCGCCTCGGTGCGTGAGAATCATCCTCACTGTAATCAGGGCCTTGTCCGGTGCGTTGAAGCCCGGCAGATAGCTCGCAACCGTTCGATCAAGGTCGAGCTTGCCTTCTTCATCGAGGATCATCGCTGCAGTCGTCGTTGCGATGACCTTTGTCAGCGACGCGAGGTCATAAATCGAATTCTCGTCGACCTTGCCAGATGCAATTGCGGTATCCAGACGACCGTAACCCTTGATGTGGACAAGCCTCCCGTAACGTCCGACCGCGATTGCGGCCCCTGGTGCTGCACCCTCGTTGAGGGCGATCTCAATGATCGAATCGAGGCGAGCTGGAAGGTCCGCGCGCATGCCAACGTCGGCCGACGACGCTCGGACGACCGTGGTCACCGGTGGAAGTGGAGTGATCGCAGCCGCGCAGCCGGCCACTGCGACTACCATAGTAATGAATGGGGCTCGCGTCACCGACCGCCGGCTCCGCTCGCGGGCCGCTGGATTCCGGTGCCCGCGAGGGCATGCGGAGGCAGGGACACCGGAAGCTTGCCGGTGATCGCAGTCTTTCCAAGAATCGCTCTGGCGGCAGCGCGCTGGGATACCTCGGCACCGCCCCAGGCCAGAAGGTATGCCGGAACGGAAGGGAAGAAGGTAAGCAGGTAAGGGCTTCCGAACGAAATCGCTATGACCGCTTTGCCCGCTGTCGCCAATCGGTCGACAAAGGCGCTGACTCCACCTCCCGCGCCCACCGATCCGCGAAACTCGCGAGGTGAGATGTAGGCCGAGACGATAATGACGTCTGCCGAATCTGTCTGTAGGCTGAGCGCGCTGAACTCCGCGTCCGACGTGCGGTCATCGACATTCGCAGTGCGCACATCAGTCGAAGCCTCTCTGAGCTCGGAGTTGAAGGTTCTGCCGGCAATGAGCTCGCTCTGATCGGAATAGGTTACCGAAAGGATTCTCTTGGCTGAGCCGCCGAGCGGCACGAGCGATCGAGCGTCTCGAGCAAGGGTGATTGATCGTTCTGCTATCTCGCGCGCTACAGCAGCATTTGCCGGAACGTTCACGCGCTCATCGACAGCGCCAAGGTCTACGAGCCGACCCATCCTGAGGCCTGCGCGCGCTTTCGCGGCAAGCACGCGTTTCACGGAAGAGTCGAGGCGCGCCTCGGTTATGCGTCCGGATTGCACTGCGCCAACTACCGTGGTGATCGCTTCTTCCACGCTGCGCGGCATCAGGAGAATGTCGGCGCCGGCCTCGAGCGCCAGCAACAGCGGTTCGGTCGATCCGTATCGCTTTGCTACTCCTCCCATGGTCATCGCGTCCGTTACCAGTAGTCCGTGAAAGCCCATTTCGCGGCGAAGCACGCCTGTCATGAAGTACGGCGACAGGGTTGCCGGAGGCGCCTCGCGACCCAGAACACCGACAACAGCGATGTGCGCGGTCATTATGGCGTCGATGCTGTCCGCAACTGCCGCGCGGAAGGGAGGCAAATCGATCGAGTCGAGGTGCGGGCGCGATGCGTTGATAGCGGGCAGATCGATGTGTGAATCAGTTTCCGTGTCGCCGTGACCGGGAAAATGCTTCCCGGTCGTCATGAGCCCTTGATCGCGCGCGCCGCGGATGTATGCGGCAGCGAGTCGCGACACGAGCGCCGGATCCCCACCGAACGATCGAGTATTAATGATCGGATTCGCAGGATTGGAATTGACGTCGAGCACTGGGCCGAAGGTGAGATGCACTCCGACCGCTCGTGCTTCGATCCCTGTTACTCTTCCGAGCTGGTACGCGAGGTCGTCCGAGCCGGTCGCGCCGACGGCCATTACCGGCGGGAACACGGTTCCGCCGCCTTGTGGAAGTAGCGACGGCAGCGCGTAAGAGTTGCCGAGCCGCATTCCAGGTCCGTTTTCCATATCGGACGCGACAAGCAATGGAACGCGCGCGAGGCGCTGCATCCGATTGAGCTTTGCAGCGTATGCGAGCGGTGTGCCGATCGAGATGACAATGCCGCCGACACGATCATCCTCGACCCATCGTCTCAGCTGCTCGTACTCGGGCGAGCCCACCGCTGCGTACTCGCCGGGAACCCATGGCATGATGAGCTGGCCGACTTTCTCGCGGAGAGACAGCGATGCAAGCGTGCGGTCTATCCACTGAACGTCGGCGGTTGTCAGCGCGACGTTTGCGCCGGGACGGGCGGCACCCATGATCCGAGTCTTCGATTCGTCAGTCGGTACAGTCGACGGATGGACGCACGCGACCGCTAGCGTCATCGTGAGGATGGCGCATCCTGATCTTTTCATTTCTCGCACGGTCTGAAATTTACAAAGCTGGAGTGGATCGACTTTCCGCGGGCTTTTTCATTTTCCCTTGTAAATCACTCCGCCTTTCATCACGAACGTCACTCGTTCGAGCTCAGTGATGTCAGACAGCGGGTCACCGCGGACCGCAATGATATCAGCGAGCTTGCCTCGCTCCAGCGTTCCGAAATTCGCTTCCTGTCCGAGAAGACGCGCTCCGACCGATGTCGCGGACTTGATCGCCGCCATCGGTGCCATCCCGTATCTCACCATGTACGCGAATTCCTTTGCCTGATTCTCGGTCCACGCGTATCCGCCTACGTCAGTGCCGTACGCGATAAGGGCTCCCGCCTTGAGGGCCTTTCCAAATGCGACTCGCTCGAGGTCGATCATCTTTGGCCAGACCCCGCCGCGGCCGGGCGCCACCCAAACGCCGACGTAGATCGTCGGGCACCAGTACACCCGCTGCTTCACCATTCGCGCGATCAGGTCATCCGTCAAACCCTGACCGTGCTCGATTGTGTTCACACCGGCGCGAAGCGCAGCGTCGATGCCGTCCCAGCCTACGGCGTGAGCGGCGACCTTCTTTCCGAGTCGATGCGCTTCGCTCACGATTGTCTTCATTTCATCGTCGGTGAAATTCACCCACGATCTGAGCCGGCCGTCGTCGCCTAGGAAGTAGCGTCGATCCGCGTAAAATTTGATCCAGTCCGCTCCGTACTTCGCTTCCTCGCGCACCGCTTTCCGGATTTCATCCGGACCGTCGACGACCTGGACCCCCTCAGGCATTCGAAGCTCCCACGAGTATCCGAGCAGCGGATACATCCCGGTCGGCGCCATGGCTCGCGTAGCCACGAACATCCGTGGACCCGGAACTATGCCACGATCGATCGCTGTCTTGAGATCGACGTCCGCATACATCGCCCCTTCGGTCTCGAGATCGCGGATCGCGGTGAATCCATTCATGAGAGCAGTGCGTGCGGACACCGTCGCTCTGATCGCACGATAGGGCGTGCTTTCCTTCAGAAGCTGGACATCATAGTCCGCCGTGGTAACGTCGCCCTGAAGCAGAACGTGGGTGTGATTGTCGATGAGACCCGGAAGAAGAGTTGCGTCGCCGAGGTCGACGACGGTGGCCTGTCTCGCCCCTGGCGCAGATTCCGCATCGACGCCAACGGCAACGATCCTCTCACCCTCGACGAGAATCAAACCAGGTGTGATCGCCTGATTGGAAACACCGTCGATCATCCGCTTGGCGCGGATCAGCATGCGCACAGCGGATGCTTGGGTGGACGGATTCTGGCCGGCCGCGCCAGCGGCAACGAACAGACTGATGCCGAGAAGTGGCGCTGCGATCCCGCGCCGCCGGGTCCGTCGCGACTTGGAGGCTTTCATTGGATAAAGGGACGAATCACGGATTCTACCGGCCGCGGCACTCGAGCGCCAATACGAAACCGTTGCCGCACGAAGCGAGGGGCGATACAGTTCCACAAGCAAAATCAGGGACTTGAGCCCCTCGGGTGTATCAGAAGGGCGGCAGCTTAGAGAAGGCCCGCGACCCATTACGCCGACGGCGGGTATTAGCCCAGTCCGTTAACTCCACCCCTCGACCCTAGAGGAGCAGCACAACGAATGCGAAAGCTCGCCACAATCGGCGCACTGCTGTTATTCGCGGCATGCAAGGGCTCGGACACCGACCCGCTGGTCACTACGACGGTCACGGTTACATCGTCCCCATCGCAAATCTCGGTGAACAGCACGTCACAGGCGAGCGCCGTGGCCCTCGATCAGAACGGTAACGCGATCGCGGGAAAAACCTTCACATGGAACAGCCTCAACCCGAATATCGCGACGGTCGATGCGACCGGGCTAGTTCGCGGCATCGCGGCCGGCACTGCGACGATTCAGGCAACTGTCGATGGCGTGACAGGCGCTACCACCGTGGTAGTAATCGCTCCCAGCAATACCTGCAGCGCAGGTCCGACGAACGTCGATGTTCCCGTCGGCGGCGTGCGCGTGCTCAGCTCGGCGGCGAGTCAGGGCTGCGCCAAAGTCTCCGCCGTCGGGGCTTCGAGTCGCGGAGACTATGTCATAATCGCCGCGAGCCTCACTGGAACTCCGGACGTTCAAAGCAACTTCATCCTGAAGTCGGATGAGGGCGAGACAGTCCCGAACACGTCGGTCGCAACTACGTCGTCGATCCTGGCGCGAGTGCTCGGACCCGCGGCGCCTGACGACGAGATGGGTGCTGTACAGCTCTCGTTCGAATCGAAGCTGCGCAAAATGGAGCGTGCTCAACTGAACTTGCGTGCAGGAAGAGCGGCGTATCAGGCACGGCAGTTGAGTCGCCAACTCCGCTACTCCGTCAGCTCCGCGATACCCGCAGTCGGAGACAAGACGACGTTCAAGATTCCCGGTCGGAC
>DATBRZ010000066.1:0-48913 GCA_036560025.1 Gemmatimonadaceae bacterium
CACCTTGCCCCCTCGTCCAATGGCAGGACATCGGTCTTTGGATCCGACAATGGTGGTTCGAATCCACCGGGGGCAATTGAAGTGATTGGTCGGTACAACTAACTTTCACGGTTGCTGCGACATGGACGGACTCTCCGTACCGAGTCATGGCTTGAAGCTCCTCTTCGGGTCGGGAAATCCCGCCCTCTGCGAGGAAATTGCAAGCCACCTCGGAGTCGACGCGACCAAGTCGACGATCAATCGCTTCGCCGACGGCGAGATCTTCGTCCGCATCGATGAGAACGTTCGCGGCAACGACGTTTTCATCCTGCAGCCGACGAACGCGCCGGCCGACAACATCATGGAGCTGCTGCTCCTGATCGATGCGGCGAGACGTGCGTCGGCAGCTCGCATCACTTGCGTGATGCCGTACTACGGCTACTCGAGGCAGGACCGAAAGGACCAGCCGCGCGTGGCAATCGGTGCGAAGCTGGTCGCGAACATGATTGTCGGAGCCGGAGCCGATCGGGTGCTCGGACTCGACTTTCACCAGCATCAGCTTCAAGGGTTCTTCGACATTCCCGTCGATCACCTTTACGCTGCGCCGGTGTTCGTTTCGCATTACCGCAAGAAGCATTTGAATGATCTCGTCGTCGTCGCGCCGGATGTCGGATCGGCGAAGATGGCGAGAGGATTTGCGAAGAGGCTGAACGGCTCGCTTGCGATCATCGACAAGCGACGCCCGAAGCCGAACGAGAGTGAAGTCGTAAACGTCGTCGGAGAAGTCGAGGGCAGTGATTGTCTTCTCACCGACGATATGATCGATACCGCCGGAACGGTTTCCGAGGCCGCCCACGCGCTGAAGAATCTCGGAGCGAAGGATGTATACATCTGCGCTACGCACGCGCTGCTCTCCGGCCCCGCCGTCGAGCGGCTCTCTGCGGCGCCGATAACGGAAGTCACAGTTACCGATACGGTTCGCATTCCGCCGGAGAAACGCTTTCCGACGCTGTGCGTGCTGTCTGTCGGAGAGCTGCTGGGAAAGGCAATCAGGTACATACACAGCGAGCAGTCTGTGAGCTCGCTTTTCGAACAGTAGGCTTGGGAGATCGTACGACATGGCAACCGCACAACTTTCCGCAACCCCGCGCTCCAGCACCGGCAAGGGCACCGCGCGCTCGCTTCGCCTTCAGGGACAAGTTCCCGCGGTCATCTATGGGCACGGGCGCGACCCGCAGCCGCTCGCGATCAATACACGGGAGCTGGAGAAGCTGCTCGACAGGATCTCCGCCGAAAGCACAGTGATCGAGCTGTCGCTAGACGGCACCAGCGCGCGGACATTGATCCGCGAAATTCAGCGACATCCCTTCAAGCGACAGATTCTCCATGTCGACTTCCAGGAGCTCGTCGCCGGCGAGAAGGTCACGGTCAACATTCCGATCGTGCTCACGGGCATTCCAGACGGCGTCCGCAATGACGGAGGAATCCTGGATCAGACGATGCGCGATCTCGCGATCGAGGTCGATCCGTCGAACATTCCGAACCACGTCGAAGTCGACGTGACGAGCCTTCGCATCGGAGATTCTGTGCACGTGCGCGATATCACTCTCCCGGAAGGAGTCGAGGTCGCTGACGACGGCTCGAGTACCGTCTGCGTCGTGTCGGCGCCGAGAGCCGTGGTGGAGGAAGTTGTCGCGCCAACCGAGGTCGAGCCTGCACCGGAGCCCGAAGTGATCGGCAAGGCGAAGGAAGACGAGGAAGAGGGCGAGGAGGAGTAGCCCTCCGCCGCCTCTTGAAGCTCATCATTGGCCTGGGGAATCCCGGGCGACGGTACGAGGCAACACGTCACAACGTCGGCTGGTGGGTACTGGACCACCTGGCCGACGTTTGGCGTTTCGATAGCTGGAAGCGTGACAACGACGCGATGGCTGCGACCGCGACCATCGATGGCATTCGAGTGCGGCTGCTAAAGCCTCTCACGTACATGAATCTGAGCGGAGCGGTTTTGCGGCCGTACCTTCGCCGCGAAACCTGGTCCGCGGACAGCGACCTTATCGTGATTCTCGACGATGTCGCCTTGCCGGTGGGAAAGATCAGGATTCGCGCGCGAGGATCGGCCGGCGGCCACAATGGCCTCAAGAGCATCGAAGCCGCGGTTGGAAACCGCGATTATGCGCGCCTTCGCATCGGCGTCGGTCCGCCCGCTGAGCGTCGCGCACTTTACGACGATCTGTCGGATTTCGTGCTCTCCCCGTTCGCGCGCGACGAGCGAGAGACCATCACGTCGCTCATGCCGCGCATCGAGTCGGCAGTGGACAGCTGGCTGCACGAAGGCGTGGAGCGAGCGATGAATACTTACAATCGGCGCTCGTGACCTCAGCACCACGCATCAAACATGGGAATGCTCAGCTTAGGAATTGTTGGTCTACCGAATGTCGGCAAATCGACGCTCTTCAATGCGCTGACTGCGGCGCGGGCCGACGCAGCCAACTATCCCTTCTGCACGGTCGAGCCGAATGTCGGAATCGTCGAGGTTCCGGATCCGCGACTCCACCGCATTGAAGCGATCGTCAAGCCGAGACGAGCTGTTCCGGCAGTAGTCCAGTTCGTCGACATCGCCGGACTCGTAAAGGGCGCAGCCGAGGGCGAGGGACTCGGCAACAAGTTCCTCGCGAACATTCGCGAGACCGATGCGATCGTGCACGTCGTTCGGTGCTTCGATGACGAAGACGTAACGCACGTCATGGGCACGGTGGATCCCGTCCGCGATCGCGAAGTAGTAGAGTTCGAGCTCGCTCTCGCCGATCTCGCCACAGTAGAAAGGCGACTCGACCGAACCAGGCGGGCCGCGCGCACCGGCGACAAGGAGTCAAACATCGAGCTCCCCGTTCTGGAGCGTGCGTATGCATTTCTTTCAGAGGGAAAAGGACTCTGGGAGGCACACCTGCCGCCGGACGAGCTAGCGGTCCTGGCACCCCTCACCCTGTTGACGATCAAACCCGTTCTCTACGCGGCAAACGTGAGCGACCACGAATTACATGGAGACGAGGGACCGCACCTCATTGCGCTTCGGGAATCGATCCGGAAAAGCGGAGAGCACGCAGAGGTGGTTCCCTTCTCCGCGAAGATAGAAGCCGAGCTCGCCGAATTACCTGACGAGGACCGCGCTGAGTTTCTTCATTCGCTCGGCGTCGAATCAGCAGGGCTCGATCGATTGATCCACGCAGGCTATCACCTTCTTGGCCTCCAGACTTTTTTTACTGCAGGCGATCCGGAAGTTCGCGCGTGGACGATTCACCGCGGCGACACGGCGCCAGTTGCCGCCGGCGGAATCCATACCGATTTCGAGCGCGGATTCATTCGCGCCGAGACCGCATCGTACGAAGATTTCGTCGCAAATGACGGATGGAAGGGAGCGCGCGAGAAGGGACTGGTACGCTCCGAAGGGAAGGAGTACGTAGTGCAGGATGGAGACGTAATCCTTTTTCGGTTTAACGTTTAACCAACGACAACATCGAAAATCAGAGTTGGTTTTTTCGGTTTTATCTGACCTGAAACGTCAGAGTTGCCCACTTCGATTCGTAATCGATCGACGGATCGCTGGTCACGCGCTCCATATGAATGAACTTCACGTACCAGAAACCCGGCTCGCTGATCCGAACGCGGACAATGCCGCTCGCATCCGTGCGAAGCCTGCGCTCCGCGAATCGTCCGCCCCGTCGCGGACGACCACCGGTAATCACGAGCTGATTCGCGACCGGCTTCCCATCTACGAGAGCGAGAACGCGTAGCCAGCCCCCCGCTCGCGGATTATACGGGTTGCCGACCGGAACCAGCTCAGCAGGATAGCCCAGCACCTGAGCGAAGCTGTTAGTTCTCGTGGCGCCAACCTGAAGAATTGCCTTCACGTGTTTTGAGTAACGCTCGCGCGCGTCCTTTCCGAGCGCGCCCGAGCGCTTTCGCGCAGCAAGCACATCCGGAATTCCATCTTCAGTGAGATACTGATTGAATTCGGCGGCTTTGAGGGCGATCTCGCGCTTTCCCAGAGAAACGCCAACGACATAAGTCCCGGCAGATCCGGTGCGAACTGTGAGTCGGCTCGTATCGCCCGTCGCGCTCCACATTGTCGTGTCGATGTGACTCCTGCCCGATGGCCCGACGACGCTGAGATCCATCAGCCGATCGCGGGTTATCGAGTTTTCGCTCTTGCTGAAAGTTCCGTTCAGGGCCTGCAGTACGACCGTGGCGTTCTCGCCGACGAAGAAGCTGCCCGTGCGGAGAAAAAGATCGTGTGCTTCAAGCGCACGAGTCGCGAACAGCACGACAATAGCGGCCGCAACCGCGGTTACGAGCAAACGTCGCACTAAAAGGTCTTTCGCGTCACGAAGTATGTACTCTTTCCGATATTGCAGCTGCGGATCACTTCCAACCCCGCCGCAGCGCAGCATTTTGCGACAGCATCGCTCGAGTTGTAACTAAAGCTGTCATATGCCGCGGCGGACTCGCGCTCCATGAACGCCCAACCCTCCGCGGTAGCAGGATCAATAAAATCGAATACGGCAAACCCGCCAGGTTTGAGCTCACGCGCAAACTCACGGAGGTAGCGGTAGATGTGACCGAGCTTGAGCGTAATGAACAACCCCTGCGAGAAGACCACGTCCATCCACTGATCCCTATCAAACGGGAGCGATGCACCGTCGCAGAGCACGGCCCTCACGCTCGGACGTCCGCGAAAATAGTCGCTGAGAAAATTCACAATCCACTGAGATTTGTCGACTAGCACCAGCTCGCCGTTTGGTATTCTGGGGGCGATATGACGCGACCACCGCCCTGTGCCGACTCCAACTTCGCACACGACGCAATCGGCGGATAAGAGTGGAAACACGAGCTGCTCGAGAATCGGCAGCGCGGGCATCCAGCCGAGCTCGCGTTCGATCCAGTCGTTGACGTCGACTCCAGCACGCGTGGCGGCAGCCACATAGGCGGGGAATCCGTCCCCTGTATCGGCGATGCGAACGAAGGCGCGATCGAGGAGTCGGTTAACGATGCCTGAGTACATCATGCTTGTCTCAAGTGTGGCAATTCCGTTGCCGTCACACACACGACCCGGTTATCTTTCGCGCTCCACGACAACGGCCGCACTTCACGGCCTTCAAACCTTCCTCCCGCTCCGGCAACCAGCGGGGGGCAGACCCAGGACCAAAAGGAGGACTGCCAGCGATGTCTCGCAACTACGAGGCGGTGTACATCTTCGATTCCACTCTCGAAGACACCGCAATCAACGACAAGCTCGCGCGCTTTCACGGACTTCTCGGCAGCGACGAGGGGCCTGAGATCAACCACTGGGGGCGGCGTCAGCTCGCATACGCGATCGGATCGCGCGAAAACGGCTATTACGTCGTCTCCCGCTTCTCCGTCGAGCCCGCTGTGCTCCCGGAGTACGAGCGTGCAATCAAGCTCGACGACGGGGTGATCAGGTACCTCATCACGGTGCACGAGCACGAGGTTGGTGCGCCCGCGATGAGCGACGAAGAGATCGCTGCCGCCGCTGCGCGCCGCGATGATGACGACGACGACGAGGATTAAGCGAACATGAGACGACCACAGAAAAGCTGCCCATTCTGCGAGGGACGCGTGCGCTGGATCGACTACAAGGATGATCGGACGCTGGGAAGATTCATTACGGACCAGGGCAAGATCCTTCCGAGTCGTTTGAGCGGAACATGCGCGCGTCATCAACGCCAACTCGCGACGGCAATAAAGCGAGCGCGATTCCTTGCGCTGATTCCCTATCTGAAGGGCCACGCGGCCTAACATGGGATCCGGGGCCGAGGCGTCCCCGCAGAAGGGAACCTGGCGGCGCGTTCTGCTGGCGCTCGCCGCGTTCCTGATCGTGCCGCGCATTCCGCAATTTCGCGCGATTATTCCGATCGAGCAGACGTTTCTGATGCTCATCCCGCTGCTCGGTATCTGCTGCATCGTGGCGTGGAAAAAAGGAGGGCGCCTCGTGTCGGCGCTGGCGGGACTTGTCGCCTCGGTGCTGGTTTTAACGCAGAGCTTCGGCCCGCCGCAGGGTGCCTACAATCCGCTGGCGCGTGGATGGGTACTCTTGCTAGCGGCGGGTTTCGGAATCGTCCTGCTGGTGACCGCGGCCGAGACATTCTTCCCGCGAGCGCTTGCAGCAGTTGCGTTTGCGACGATCACCGGGTTTCTGATTGCGCTCGGCACTCCGGGCGGTCCGGGCCGGATCGGCAACGCGATGGCGGCTGAATTCAATCGACGGAACGATGTGTCTCTCGCAATGCTTCGGGAGGTCTGGGATTCACCACAGATGACGGAGCTCGCCAAACGATCGCCCCAGGTTGCACGTCTCCAGGAAAAAAGCAGGAATGACGCGAACATGATCGAGGATCAGATCGCGGATATCCCGCAGTGGTCGAGCCTCCTTGTTCCTGCGGTCCTGGCGATCGAATCGCTCATCGCGATGGCGCTGGCGTGGGCGCTGTATCACCGGCTTGCGCCGGTACCGCTTGGTCCGCCCCTCGGACGATTGAGGGATTTTCGCTTCAACGATCAGCTCGTGTGGGGCGTTGCCGTTGGAGCGTCGATCTATCTCCTGCCGGCGTTCTCGGCGGGGAAGAATGCGGGACTGAATTTGCTCGTGTTTTTCGGAACGCTTTACGTGGTTCGCGGTCTCGGCATCGTCGCGTGGATGGTGCGAGGCCGCGTCGCAAGTGCGGTCCTGATGACGATCGGAATCATACTCTGGCCTTTCGCGAGCGCGCTTGCGTTCGGCCTTGGCCTCGGCGATACCTGGCTCGACTGGCGGAACCGCCCGCAAGCAAAATCTGTTTGACCACTCACTGACACCCGCAGCGCGGGTTGAACCTCAATCCGGAATCACACCAATGGAAGTAATTCTACGACAGGCGGTCGAAAAGCTCGGTCATCCCGGCGATATCGTTAAGGTGTCGCCCGGCTACGCGCGAAACTTTCTTCTCCCGCGAGGCTATGCCTACGAGGCGACGCCCGGCAACAAGCGCCGCATCGAGCAGGAGCGGCAGCGCCTCGAAGCGGCCGAGGAAACCCGTCGCGGATCGGCGCAGGACCTGGCAACCCGGATCGAGCAGGTCTCCCTCACGTTTTCGGCTCGGGTGGGCGAAGAGGGGAAGCTGTTCGGCTCTGTGACCTCGGCAGACATCGCTCAGCAGCTTGCCGAGCAGGGCTATACGATCGAAAAGAGGCAGATCGAGCTCAAGGAGCCGATCAAGGCGCTTGGTGTGTATCGTGTGCCCATCCGACTGCACGCCGATGTCCACCCGGAGATCAAAGTCTGGGTGATAAAGCAGTAAGGGATCGGCGGTTCTCAGGTGTCAAAGAGGGAGTCGGATGCTGATGCGTCCGACTCCCTTTCGATTCCCGGAATTGGCGTGCGAAATGCTGAACTCGGTTGCTAACGGAACTTTGGGCTGGCGCGTAAGATATAGTATTCGGCGCCCACGAGCGCCGCTTCTACCTCCCTCACGGAGACGCATGGCGACTTCCCTCTTTCGGGCAAACGCGGCGCGCGAGCCAGCTGCGGCGGCGAGACTTGCCGCAACACTTTGCCAGGATATGAAAGCTCAGGACGTCGTTCTCTTGAACCTCAAAGGCGTCACCGACATGACGGACTACTTCGTGATCGCGAGCGGAACATCAGATACACACGTCAGATCGGTTGGCGAGCATCTGATCTCGGAGCTGAAGAAAGAGGGAGTGAAGCTTCATCACACGGAAGGGCTTCAACAGGGCCGTTGGGTCCTCCTCGATTTCGTGGATTTTGTCGTCCACGTGTTTCATCCCACGCTCCGCGCGTTCTACCAGATCGAGCGACTGTGGAGCGATGCGGAAGTTGTCGCAACCGGATAAAACGGTGACAAAAGGAACGGTGACTAGATGAAAGTCGTTGCGCGCGTAATCGCGTTGGCGGCGCTGGCGATCGCCACCCCCCTCGGGGCGCAGAGCTACTTCGGCCAGAACCAGGTTCAATACAAGCACTTCAAGTGGAAAGTGATCGAGACTGAGCACTTCCTCGTGCACTACTATCCTGAGGAGCGAGTAGCAGCTCTCGACGCCGCGCGAATGGCCGAGCGGTCGTATGCGCGCCTGTCGCGGGTCCTGGGTCATCAGTTCCGCGAGAAGAAACCCATCATCCTGTTTTCGTCACGCGCCGACTTCGCGCAGAACAACGTGACGGGTGATCTGGGTGAAGGCGTCGGAGGTGTTACCGAATCCGGCCGGCATCGACTCATTCTGCCGCTTACGGGTGATCTGGGAAGCTTCGAGCACGTCCTCGCGCACGAAATGGTGCACGAGTTCCAGTACGACGTTTTCTCACGCGGCCGCGCAGGCGCGAATCAGCAAAGCCTCGAGCGCATCAATCCGCCGCTGTGGTTCATGGAGGGAATGGCGGAGTATCTGTCGACCGGCCCGACGCATCCGCTCACGGCCGGATGGCTGCGCGACGCTGCGGTGTCGGGAAACATTCCGACGATCGATCAGATGACCGAGCGCCCCGACAAATACTTTCCGTATCGCTACGGCGAATCGCTGTGGCAGTATGTGGGAGAGCGCTGGGGCGATGCCGCGATCGGGGAGATTCTTCGCAGCACAACCGCGATCGGCGTGGAGCGGGCCTTTGCGCGAGAGCTGGGAATTACACTCGACGATCTCAGCAGCGCGTGGCGCGAAGCGGTGCAATCGCAGTATCTGCCCGCTGCGTCGAACTATCAGCGGCCGCGGACGTTCGCGCAGCCGCTGCTCACGCACAAGCGATCGGGAGGCGAGATCTTCCTCGCGCCCGTCCTCTCCTCTGACGGCAACTACATAGCGTTTCTATCGAACGGCGAGCTCAAGCGCGGCGAGGTGTTCATCGATCTGTGGCTCGGCAACGGCAAAACTGGCGAGCGGATCAAGCGACTGATCAAGAGCACCACCGATCCAAATTTCGAGGAGCTTCGTCTTCTTTACTCGCAGAGCGCCTTTTCGAACAACGGCAAGATGCTCGCATTCACCGCCCAGCGAGAAGGAAAGGATGTGTTGTACCTGCTCGACGTTGCATCACGCAGCGTGAAGCGGCGGCTCGATCTTCCACTCGAAGCCGCCTGGGGTCCGTCGTGGTCACCAGACGACTCGAAGATTGTATTCAGCGGAACGAAAGGCGGGCTGACGGATCTCTACATCGTCGACGCCGATGGAAAGAATCTCCAGCAGCTAACCAATGATCAGTACGGTGATCTTCAGCCGTCGTGGTCACCGGACGGAACCAAGATCGCATTCGCAACCGATCGCGGTCCACAAACAGATTTGAGCCGGCTGCGCATCCCGAAGTGGCAGATCGCAATTATGGATCTCGCGACGAAAGCGATCGACGTTCTTCCGGATCAGGCAGGACTGAACCTCAATCCGCAGTGGGCTCCTGATGGATCGTCAGTCGCATTCATTTCCGATCGGACGGGCGTTGCGAACGTTTTCTTGTTCGATCTGAGGGACCGCAAGCACTATCAGCTCACCAACGTGCTCGGCGGCGTATCGGCGATTACGGAGTACAGTCCCGCAATCAGCTGGGCACGCGGCGCAGACAGGCTCGTATTCACTTACTACGAGACAGGCGACTATACAGTATGGTCGCTCGACAACCCGCGTTCGCTGAAGACAGTCGCATTCCAGGTGAAGCCGGCGACCGAGACTGGCTTGACCGTGAACGCTGCTCCTGCGCTGGGGATGGTTGCGGCGGCGTCCGGCGCCGATACGCTCACATCAGCGGGAACGCAGGCGTCGATCTATCGCGCGCCAACAGGCTCGCGTCCTTCGGCTATCGTATCCGCCACTGAAGCGGAGATGCGTGACACCGCGGCGACTACTGTTGCGGCGCTCAACGCAAATCCCGATTTCGCGCTGCCTGACTCATCGCGGTTCAAGCAGTACAACTACCATGTCGGGTTCAAGCCTGATTACATCGCGCAGCCCGAGGTCGGATACGGCACCGGCAACCAGTATGGGCTGAGCGGCTTCAACGGCGGCACGACGATAGTGTTGAGCGATCTGCTCGGCAATCATCAGATCGCTCTCTCTGCGTCAGTGTACGGACAGCTGAGCGATGCGAGTCTGTTCGCAGCGTATGCAAATCTCAGTCATCGCTGGCAGTACACAGTCGGGGGATATCAGCAACCGATCTTCCTGCCGCAACAGGGTGGCACCGTGACGCCGGTCAACGGCGGACAGTACTACCACATCGAGAGCCCGTACACGCGTTACGTACTTCGGAACTCGTTCCTTTCCACGCAGTATCCGTTCAATCGCTTCTCCAGGTTCGAAGCGGGGCTGCAGTTCAACAGCGTCGGCCGCTCGGTGATTGCATTGACGCAGGACTGCTACTCAAACGGGTGCACGGGAATTCAGATCGAGAACATCAGCTCCGAGCCTGCGTTCAATTTCCTTTCGCCATCGGTGGCGTACGTATCTGACAACACGCTCCTCGGTTACACTGGACCGCTGATGGGCCGGCGCTACCGATTCCAGGTGTCGCCGTCGGTTGGCAATCTTCGCTGGGTCGAGTATCTGGCGGATTACCGGCGTTATGACGCGATTGTGTTCAATACTCTGACCATCGCGACGCGATTCCTCGCGAGCGCATCGGTCGGGCGCGACGAGGAGAGATTCCCGAAATACATCGGCCGTCCGGAGTACGTGCGCGGGTATGACAACGCGAACTTCAGCGGCTACGAGTGCACGTCGTTCATCGGCGGCGGCTCGACATGCAACACGGTGCGACTCGTTGGGAGCAGAGTGGCTGTCGCGAATGCGGAGATCCGGTTCCCGATCCTACGGCGGTTCGATCTCGGCAGCCTGCCGATCGGGCTGCCTCCGGTCGAGGGTTTGTTCTTCTTCGACGCAGGCGTTGCGTGGGACAAGGGACAGAAAGTGTCACTGACCCGTCCATCCGACTACAATTTTGACAACAACGACTATCAGTTCCGTCGCTTCCCGATGCGCAGCTACGGTTTCGGTTTGAGAGTGAATCTGTTCAACTTCGCGATCCTGAAGTGGGATTTCGCGAAGCCGCTCGATCAGCCCGGACGGAAAGCCAACTGGACCTTCTCGCTGGGGCCAAGCTTCTAGACAGTTGCGGCGGCTGATTGCGCTGACGCTTGTCGTCGCCGCTTGCAGCGGCGATCGGCAGGCGTCCAAGGGCGCAACAACCGCGACGTACGGTCGCGGAACCGATCAGATCGCGGTGCGCATTCCACGCGCGGGTGGTACGGCGCGCGCATACCTCTACCCCGCACTCGATTCCGTCATCTGGTCGGCTCCTGCCGCTCCGGCAGTCGATCGAGTGCTCGGCTTCGATTCGGACGCGGGGTCGATTGCGCTCGTCGACGAAAAAGGTCAGCCGCGCCGTATCGATCTCCGAATGGGCGAGGTCCGAACCGCGTCACGCGCAAAGCTGGCGGGGCTCGTTTCGCAGAGCGGAAACGAGATCTATGGTATAACCCCAGCAGGCGTGGTCTCTCGTCTGACGCCAAGCGGCGACTGGACCTTCGAGCCCCCATCGCCGGCACAGGCGTTGTTTCCACAACCCGATGGCTCATTGATCATCGCGGGCACGCGCGCGGGAAAGACACCACTGTGGCTGATTCGCCCGACGGACGACAAGATCATCGATAGCGTGTCACTCGAGCGCGTAATGCAGTCAAAGGAGACGCAGGCCGGCGATCTTCTTTACTTCACTTCGGATCGCGCTATCGTGGGCGTTCGGGCTCGTGACCTGTCGCGCGTCGAGCCGGTCAAACTTCGAGAGGACGCCGAGGACATCGCTTCTACTCCCAGCGGGGATCGCATCTACGTTGCCTTGCAGAAGACGCCACGACTGCTCGTCTTCAACCGGTACTCGGGTGCTGTCGAAGCGTCCGTCGATCTTCCAGGTCCGGCTTCCGAGATTCGCGTTGATCCACTCGGCCAGCAGCTGCTCGTGAAGCCGCGCCAGGGCGACTCGGCGTGGGTCATAGCCACCGGAACCGACAGCCTTACCGGGACGATCAGGACCGAATGGCGGCCTGACCTGCCGGCATTTGCGTTCGGGACGATAGCGACAGCCGCCTCCCAGGACGTAGTGTTCCTCGATGCAGACAAACTCTCCGTCCTTCGAACTGTTCCGGGAGGTGCGCGCGACTTCTGGTATTTCTTCGCCTGGAACGGGTTCCGCCCGCGCGCGGCCGACGTCGATCAGCCGGTCGTATTCACTTCGCCGGAGCCTTCTCGCGCGGACTCGCCGACAATGATTGCCGACACCGCCCGTGTGAACCCGCCGATACGGGATACGGCTCCCACCATGCTTCCGCCGCCTGCGTTACCGCCGTCGGTCGCTCCATCGCGCGGCGCATTTCTCGTGTCATTCGCCGCGGTTTTGACCGAGGATCGCGCGAGAGAGACTGCGGCTTCGATTCAAGTGGGCGGTGCCCATCCGCGCATCATGCAATCCGTTAGTGGCGGCACCACGATCTACCGCGTGGTGCTCGGACCGTATCCGACGCGGGAAGAAGCCGACCGGGTTGGGCGCGATTCGAAGCGACCATACTTGGTGTTCGAGGCCCCACAATGAAGCAGCAGCCGCCGCGATCTGTCGGCGACAGGTACCAAGGTGCGGGACGAACTGCCACGGCTGCGTTGCGCGGCTACTCATCGGTGGTCGTCGTTGCAGAAAACGCATCAGAGGCGGCGCGCGTGGCAATCGGAATGGCGAGCGGCGAGGCTGTGTATCGCCGCGTAGTCATCGGCGATCTCACTGGCGATTCTCCGGAGATAGGCGAGCTAGCGCCGGTGGATGATGCACATGGCATCTACGACAGCTTTACCTTCGGCACATCGCTGAAGAAGGTGACGAGACAGGTTGCCGGCAAAACCAACCTGAATGTAGTTCTCGGAGGAACCGAATCGCCAGCGACGAGCGAGATCATCGGCAGCGACCGGTGGCAGCGCATGGCGTCAGAGTTCGCTCGCGCTGATGAAATGCTCATTCTCGTGGCGGAGGCGCTCGCCCCGTCACTCTCCTCGCTCGCCTCTCAGGTGGATGGAGTTGTACTCGTCGGTAACGCGCGCATCCCGCGCGCTCCCGAAGTCAACGTCATCGCCAGGATTCCAACTCCCAGGACTCCGTCCAGCGGGTCCGGTTTGAAAGTCGAGGTAGCACTTCCTGCCGAACAGCCGCTGTGGCGGCGAACGCCAGTGATGATCGCAGCTGGATCTGTTCTCCTGCTGCTCGTCGCCGCAACGCTCCTCCGGCGAAGTCAGGACGGCGACTCGGAACGGACGTCAATTCCTGCGCGCAACTCACGATCGGATTCTGCCGCTACGACTCGTCGTCCAGTTGCCCTCGCTCCCGTGAATCCCGGCGACTCTGCCGCCGCTGCAGCATTTGCGGTAGAAATTCTCGCGGCAAATACAGCAGAAGGTGCTAACTTTGAGCTTCAGCGACACGGCGCTATGATGCCTGCCGCCACGATCTCAGTCGTTCCAGTCGGAGAGACCGAGGCGATATGGTACAAGGTTTACGCTGGCGCTTACAGAGACAGCGCTGAAGCTGAGAGATTGTTGCGGTCATTGCGCCGCCGCGGAGTCGTTTCCGATTCGGCCGGCGTCGTTTCGCGGACACCGCTCGCATTGCGCGTCGACAGCGTTCCTGCACAGGGAGGGGTCGCCGCGAAAGCGAGGGCGAAGGTTGACAGTTATTCGACAAAAGGGCTGGCGATTTACGCACTGATGCAGAACGACGGTAGTGCGCGACTTTATTCCGGCGCATTCGCGTCGCCGTCGCAGTCTTCGTTTGCGGCGACAGCGTTGCGCGTAGCCGGCTTGTCGCCGGTACTGGAATATCGAACGGGGAGAATTCAGTAGTGCGGCTGACGAAGCTCGAGCTTCAGGGATTCAAATCATTCGCCGACGACACCGAGCTCCTGTTCGAGCCCGGCGTCACTGCGATTGTCGGCCCGAATGGTTGCGGCAAATCCAACGTGTCCGACGCGGTCCGATGGGTACTCGGCGAGCAGCGGCCACGCGCGCTGAGAGGCGCAAAGATGGAAGAGGTGATCTTCCAGGGGTCGTCGGCGCGGCGTCCGGTCAACATCGCCGAAGTGTCATTGCATTTCGAGAACGACGACGGTGCGCTGGCGGTACCGTTCCGCGAAGTAGTGATCACGCGGCGCCTGTCGCGATCCGGAGACAGCGACTACTTCCTCAATCGTGCGCCCTGCCGGCTCCGCGACATCCACGACATGGTGCGAGGCACAGGCCTCGGCGCCGACTCCGGCGTCGTTATCGAGAGCAAGATGATCGACGCTCTCCTCTCCGATCGGCCCGACGAGCGTCGTGAGCTTTTCGAAGAGGCAGCCGGCGTCGGATTGTATCGCGACCGCAAGCGGAGCACAGAGAGACGTCTCGAGGAGACGACGGTAGACATCGCGCGCATCGACGATCTCATCACCGAAGTGCAGTCGCAGGTGCGATCGCTGGCGCGTCAGCGCCGCCGCGCCGAGCGTCATGCCGAGCTGAACTCGCGTCGCTTTACTGTCGAGGTTGCGCTCGCGGCGCGTGAGATGGCTGCGTGGAGGGATGAGTTGGCGCGACTGGAGAGCCGCGTCGAGGAGCTGCGGATCAGCGCGCCTTCAGCGGAGGAGTCTGTTGCTGCGGCCGAAGCAACTCGCGACGAGGCTCACGGAGCGAGAGCGGCCGCTGAAGCGCGTCGAAATGAGCTCGCACGCCTCGTAGGCGAGCAAAGTTCCAGTACGGCCGAGCTGCGTGCTGCAATCGCGGTCGCTGAAGAGCGGCAGCGCAACGCACTCCTGCGCCGGGAGCGCGCCGAACAGGAGCGCCTCGAAGGCGATACGACGGTTGTCCGCGTTGCAGAGGAGCTCGAGCGCGCGGAAGCGCATCGAGCGGAGCTCGACGCCGCACTCGAAGCCGCGCAATCGTCTCTCGACGTGCACGTGACGGAGGAAGAGCGCGCCAGGGCGGATCTCGCCTCCACGCGGGCGATGCTCGAGACGGCTGACAGAAGCGTGCGAGAGATTCGTGACAAGTCGCACAGACACTCTCTCGATCGACAGACTGCTGAGCGTGAGGCGGAAGAGCTCTCCTCGCGCCGCGTGGCGCTGATTGACGAGAGATCGCAGCTCGCCGACGTCGAGATCGCGCTTCAACGAGAGGTGATCGAGAGCGAGGAGCGCCTCGAGACGGCTCGGCAACAGGTTTCCGTGAAGCACGCGGAGCTGGATGCTGCCCTCGCTGCTTTGCGTGCCGCTCGTGAAGGAGACGGCCGGGCGAGATCATCACTCATGCGCGCTGAAGAGACCTTTACCGCGGTCGAGGGAAAAGTTGGAGCGCTCGAATCGCTGGAGCGTGAGCGGGTCGGACTCGCGCCGGCGGCGGCGCGATTGCTTGACGAGAGGGACAGCTTCGGCGAAGGCGCGATTATCGGTCCTCTCAGTGATTTCATCGCCGCCGACAGCGATACCGCCTCGCTCGTAGAACGTTTCCTCGGCGCATCACTGCATGCCGTCGTCGTGCGAGACAGGAATGTCGCGCGCGCGGTGAGCACGTGGCACGCTGCGACAAACCCCGGGCCGCTGCTTCTGCTTCCCGCAGACGCGCGACCGGAGAGTGTAGACGACATCGGTGTCGACGAGAATCGGACGGAGCTCGCATCGCGCGTACGCAGCGCGTCGCTCGCAGCCGGCTGGGTCCGTACATTGCTCGGCGGAGTTTCTCATTTCGAGAGTGGTACCGCATTCGTCGACTCGCGCGGTGCAGTGTGGCTTCCGGCGAGTGTTGCGGGACCAGGACCTCTCCGCCGTCGCGCCGAAATCTCAGAGTCGCGCGATGAGCTGGAGCTGATCGCTGCCGAGCGCGTCAGAGCTGCGGATCACGCGGACAAAGCTCGGGCAGAGCTGATCGCGGCTGAGAAGGCAGCCACTGCAGCGCAGGACGCAGCCACGGAAGCATCTCGTGAGACAGCCGAGCACGAGGACCGTCTCACTGCCGCGACACGGCGCCACAACCGTGCGATGCGTGAGCTCACAGAAGCGTCGGTGCTGCTCGACCGTATGGCGGCGCGCGAAGCGACGCTGGCGGAAACGGTAAGAGCGATCGATGCCGAGATTGCTGAGCGAGCGAGCGCAGCCGCGGCGCGCGAAACTGATCTTGCAGAAGTGCGACGCCGTCTCGAAGAGACGGAAGCACGCCAGGACGCGGCCCGCGATCGGCGCACCGCAAGTCAGGTGGCACAGGCACAGGCACAGGCGCGGCTTCAGGTCGCCAGCGATCGTGAGCGACACCTTCGCGAGGAGCACACGATTGCGTCCACGCGACTCGAAACGTTGCACTCCGAGCTGACAACCCTGTCGCGCGCTGACGCTGAGCTCGCGGAACAATTGGCCGCATGGCAGCTCGATCTCGAGGCTCGACAGGCGACTCTCGAAGACGCCGAGACACGACTTGCCGCTGCGGAAGTGGCGGTAGGAGCATCTGACGAGCAGCTCAGCCACGCTGAACGATCGCTTTCGGATCTGCGTCACCGCGCTCTCCTCCTGAGTGACGAGCTGCACGCCGCCGAGCTGCGGCTGACGGAGCTAACCGGCAGACGAGCGGCAATCCGTGAGCGGCTGGAAACCGAATGGCGCCGTCCGCTGGAAAGTCTTTTGGAATCTCCGGAATCGGTCGACCTCGACGATGACGCTCTTCGTGCCGAAGCTTCATCCCTGCGCGAGCAGCTGGAACAGCTCGGTCCTGTGAATCCGCTGGCGATCGAGGAGCACGAAGAGGAGCAGCAGCGATTGGACTTCCTGACCGCTCAGCGCGCGGACCTTGCCGCGGCAAAAATCTCTCTCGAACAGGCGATCCGTGAGATCGACGCGACTGCACGCGAGCTTTTTCTTGCGACGTTCGTTCATGTACGAGAGAACTTCCGCAAGATCTTCATGACTCTCTTCGGCGGCGGCGAATGCGATCTACGCCTCGAGAATCCTGATTCTCCGCTCGAGGGTGACATCGAGATTCATGCTGCCCCCCGCGGAAAGCGGACACAACGGATTCATCTGCTGTCGAGCGGCGAGCGGGCCCTCGTTGCCTTGTCACTTCTCTTTGGAATCTTCCTGACGAAGCCGAGTCCGTTCTGTCTTCTCGATGAGGTCGACGCGCCGCTGGATGATGCGAACATCGGACGGTTCGTGCGGATGCTCACCGAATTCAAATCGAACACCCAGTTCATCGTCATCACGCACAATCCTCGCACCACGACAGAGGCAGCGGACGCGGTGTACGGCGTCACGATGCAGGAACCGGGAGTTTCGTCCCTCGTGAGCGTGCACATGCGCGGCGCAGCAGTGGAAGACGCGATAGCCGGGACTATTTCCGCAGCGCCGGCCGCACTCACGGCATAGCCATGCTGGTTGTGATGGAACACGGCGCTTCCGCCGCCGATGTGGATCGTGTCGTCTCGGTTATCGAGGAGATGGGGTATCACGCCCGCCCCATGCCCGGCGCGCAACGCACGGCGATCGGGCTAGTCGGCAACGACGGACGCGTCGATGCATCGCGGATTGCGGCGCTGCCGCGTGTGGCGCAGATCATTCATGTCACGCAACCGTACAAGCAGGTGTCGCGCGAGTGGCGATCGGAGAATACAGTCGTGACGATCGCGCCGGGCGTCACATTCGGCGACGTCGATGTTCCGGTCATCGCGGGGCCGTGCTCAGTCGAGTCAGAGGAGCAGATACTTGCCGCAGCGCGATTTGTGCGCGAATCGGGCGGAACAGCGCTGCGGGGTGGCGCGTTCAAGCCCAGAAGCTCGCCGTATTCGTTTCAGGGACTCGGGAAAAAAGGGCTCGATCTGCTCGCCCTGGCGCGCCGCGAAACCGGCCTCGCAATAGTCACGGAAGCGATGGACGATGAGGGAGTTCATCTCGTTGCGGAAGTCGCGGACTGCATCCAGATCGGCGCACGCAACATGCAGAATTATTCGCTGCTCAAGTCCGTTGGAAGGATCAGAAAGCCGGTGCTCCTGAAGCGCGGGATGGCAGCGACGATCACCGATCTGCTTCTGAGCGCCGAGTACATCCTCGCTGAAGGAAACGATCGTGTGATTCTCTGCGAGCGCGGAGTGCGAAGCTTCGATCCGGCGGCGAGAAACCTGCTCGATCTCACAGCGATTCCAATCGTTCATCGACTTTCGCACCTGCCGATCATTGCCGATCCAAGTCACGGCACTGGTCTGCGCGACAAAGTCACTCCGATGGCGCGGGCCGCGCTTGCTGCGGGCGCCGACGGCTTGCTGATCGAGATGCATCCCGATCCCGATCGCGCCCTTTCTGACGGCGCGCAGTCGCTGTATCCCGGCGAATTCCATACGCTCGTCGAGGAGCTGCGAGCTGTTGCGCTCGCGATCGGCCGACGCATTACTCCGCCCGCGGAGACGGACAACGGCCGCAGTGAACGAACCGAGAACACGGGAACGGCAAAGGCGCGCGCGGGTAGTTACTGACATGAAAAAGATTCTCGTGTTCCTCGCTCTCGCATCGGTTGCCGCGAGAGCAGAGGCGCAGTCCGCCGGCGCGCTCGTTCAACGTGCTGCCGCACGCTACGCTGCAATGAAGTCGATGCGCGCGGAATTCCAGCAGACCATTGCCAATCCTCTTACTGGCACGACATCGGTGTCGCGCGGCGAAATTCTCCGTCGCGATCCGAATCTCCTGTCGATCAACTTCACCGATCCGCGCGGCGACCGTGTTGTCGCCGATGGAAGCTGGGTGTGGGTATATCTGCCCAGCAGCGCGCCCGGTCAGGTGATCAAGCTCAATGCGGGGTCATCGATGGGAATTGTCGACCCTGGCGCGCTGTTTCTGGAGGAGCCGCTGGCTCGCTTCAGTGTTACTAGCGCCGGCGCGGCGACGATCAATGGGAGGAATACTCAGATTGCGATTCTGACTCCAAAGCGCGCCGACGCAGCGTTGACGCGGGTCAAAGTGTGGATCGATCCGACTGACGCCAGCGTCCGTCAGTTCGAGGCGACAGACGCGAACGGATTGACGCGACTTGTTGCGATCACGAAGCTCACCGTCAATCCGACCATCGCGCGATCCGCGTTTCGATTTACGCCGCCGGCCCGCGTTCGGATAGTCGACTCGGCTGCGCTGCGGGGGATGTAACAACCACTGCGAACTGCGAACCGTTAGCGACTGCGAACAGCGAACAGCTAGCGACCGCGAAATGCGAACAGCTAGCGACCGCGAACCCGACAGCTAGCGACCTCGGACAGCTTATGTCAGCGGAGCAGCAGAACGTTCTGGATCTCCGCAAGCCTCGCCGGATCGGTTCCCCGCCGGCTGGCAATCTCGAGAGCAGCAAAAGACAGGCGACGGTAGAGAGCGCGCGCCTCGGGATCCGGACGCAGTGATTGAAGGTGCCGCTGAACGGTCGCCGCATCGCCTCGCATTACAGGACCAGTAAGTACTGATTCCGGGTCCGCATCCAGCAGATTCGAGACGGCGCCTGCCATCAGACCTTGCACAGCCCGCGCTGCGCTCGCCGGCGGCACACCCGTTTCACTCAGCAAACGCGTCGCAACAGCCGCTAGAACCACTGGAAAATTCGATCCGATCACTGCCGCTGCGTGATACACGCTCTTTGCACCGGCTGGAATATCCAGCGTGCGCGCTCCGATGTGACCAGCAAGCCGGCGCGACATCGCTCTCGCCGACTCGTCGCCATCGATCCCGATCCACGCGTGACGAAGCAGATCAGGTGCGTTTTCGGGGTTAGCGAATGGAATGAGCGGATGAAATGTCCCGCCCCACAATCCCATCGATGCCAGCCTGGGAATGACCTTCGGCTCAGAACCTCCGGATGTGTGCACAATGACGGTGCCGGGCGAAACCACGCGGCTCTGGCCGCCGCGTCTTATCTCGATCAGTGATTCGATCGCATCATCGATCTGATGATCACGGACGGCGACGATGACTGCATTCGCATCAGTAACGACTGCAGGCAGGGATCCGCTCGACGTGGCCGCCGGAGAGGGACGGCGCGAATGCAGACCGACGACTTCAACGCCTGCACCACGAAACGCGCGGAACAGGCCGCGCCCCACCAGCCCCGCGCCGAGGATGAATACGCGCTCGCTCACTCGCCGTCGGAATCGACCGAGGCGTCAGCAACCTGTTTCTTCTGCTTCGCCGCCGCCTTCTCGATCAGCTCGCGCTGCGAACGGACGCCCGTCGCGAGCTCCAACGCAATCGCGATCGCGCGATCGTTCGCCACGCGACGCCTGAACTCCATCTCCGGCCCGAACACGTAGCGCGCGATCTCGTACGTCATGAGGTGAGACACGACTCGCGACGATTCATCGTAAATGCTTCGCGGCATGTCTATGCCCCGCGCAACCATTCGGTTCCACAGCTCCTCGAGCATCGCCGGCGTGACTACGAAGTCGGTTTTCGTGTCGCGCTTCGCCTTAAGCGACAGGGCGTAATCCGTGAGCGCATCGCGGAAGACCGCGACTTTTCTCCCGAGCGCCGCCTGAAGCTTTCGTGTCTCCTCGGAGATGGCGCTGTCGCTGGCGAGAATGTCCGGTGAGATTCCGCCGCCGCCATAAACGACACGTTTTGAATCCGTCAGGTAGCGCTCTCGGCTTGGGGGATTTTGAGCGTCCTCATCGTCATCCCGCTGAGCTCGCCGCGCTATCGACCTGCCACTCGGCGTGTACCAGCGCGATGTTGTGATCTTGAGACCGCCTATAGGACCAAGCGGAATGATTGTTTGAGCGCTTCCCTTCCCATATGTCGGCTCGCCAACGAGAACAGCGCGGTCGTGGTCCTGCAATGCGCCGGCGACAATCTCGGAGGCGCTCGCGCTCTTGTCGTCGACAAGAACCACCAGCGGCAACGCCGGCCATCGCTGCGCAGTCGAGTCGAGATAGTCGCGATTCGCGTTGGAAGTCCGGCCGCGGAGGCTGACGATCTTCTGGCCCCGCCCGAGGAACATGTCGCTGACATTCAATCCCTGCTCGAGCAGTCCTCCCGGGTTGCCGCGAAGATCGAGCACGATCGAGTGCACTCCCCGTCGTATCAGCTCGTTAACACTGCGCGTAAGCTCGCGCGTGGTCGAATCGCTGAACGCCTTGATGTCGATGTAGCCGATGCCGTTGGGAAGCATCGCAATGCGCCTCACCGCGCTCTGATGCAACGGCTTTCGAATGAGCCGGTACGGTATTGGCAAGGAGAAGCCGGGACGCTCGACGCGGATCGATATTGATGTTCCCGGCTTCCCGCGAAATGCGGCCGTCGCTTCCTCCAGCGTCCACCCATGTGCTGACCGGCCGTCGATCTCGATTATTCGATCGCCAGGCTCGATGCCTGCGCGCTCTGCCGGGCTGCCGGCAACCGGAGCAATCACGACAAGCCACCCATCGCGAAGGTCGGTCTGAATGCCGACGCCCGCGTAATTCCCGCTCGTGGTCTCAGTCAGCCGTCCGAACTTGTCCGGTGCCAGAAGAGCCGTGTACGGATCACCGAGCTCATAGAGCATTCCGTCGACGGCTTTGCGGTAGAGCATCCCTGCTCCGACCGAATCGACATAGTTGCGATAGACGTGAACGAACACGTCGTCAAAGAGTCGCGCGGCTTCTGCGGGCGTCGACGGACCGGAGTGAGTGCCGCGCTCGATCAGCCACCCTCCCATCGCCAGCGATGCGACGAGAACTGCGGCAACCGTCAGGGTCCGCGACTGCGGTGTCGTTGCCTCGTCGAGCTTCATGTCGTTACCGTCTGAGCGAGGACCGAGAATGGCTCGGGGCACCCGGCAGCGAGCGCGGCTGCGATCTTTGCTTCTACTTCCTCAACGCCACCGCTCGCATCGACGCGCACGATTGGACCGCATTCCGGATGCGATGCCTGCCATTTCGGTGTCGCGTATTCGCTGAACGCTGCGACCACACGCTCATGAAATGCATCACCGGTGCGTTCCATTCTGTCACGCGGGCCACGGGTGGCCGCGCGAGAAAGACCGGCGCCAGCGGGCAACTCGAGCAGGACGGTTATGTCCGGCGTCAATCCACCTGTTGCCAGACTGTTCGCCGCGCGCAACTTCGCTTCAGGAAGCCCGCGTCCGGCGATTTGATAAGCGTAAGTGGAAAGAAAGAAGCGATCGAGGAGCACGACAAATCCCCTGGTGAGCGACGGCCGAATCCGTTCTTCTACGAGCTCCGCACGTGAGGCCATGAAGAGCAATGCCTCGGCCTCTGCGCTGATCTTTCGCGCAGGGTCCAGCACGGCATCACGAATGAAGTCGCCGAGCTGCGTTCCGCCAGGCTCGCGAAGCGCGACCGTATCGACTCCAAGATCCTCCAGGCGCGCAGCGAGCCGCGCGACCTGAGTGGTTTTGCCCGCACCTTCGGGGCCCTCGAACACGACCAGCCGTCCTTGCCGCACGTGCGTTCAGCTGAGCGTTATGATCGAGCTGGTGGCGCCCTTCTTCATTCCGTCGACTATCCAGTTGTTGATCTGATACATGACCTTGTCGAAGTTCTCCTGAGCCGCCACTGCCCGCTGGTAGACTGGATTTCCCTGAACCTTCGTCAGCAGATCGTCCAGCTCCTGCTCCATCGCCTCACTCGGCTGCTCGCCGCGCTGGATCATTTTCTGTGCATCAAGGCGCAGCTTCTCCATCTGTCGCAGGATTGTTACCGCGTCACGATCGGCATTGAGTGCTTCGCTGGATCGCTTTACTTCCTGATACTCACTGCTCTGGCCGATCATTCGGCCAAGCTCGCGTGCCTTGTCCTCCAGCAGTCCGTCTCCGATCAATGTCCGCTCCCAATTTCAGTTGCGTGAGGCAAAGACGAACCGCTCCCGCCCCGTGAGGTCCAGCCCAACGCCTACCCCAATGTAATTGCCGCTCGCCATTACAAGCTCGGCAACCAGCCCTGCACGCCGCTCATCCACCTCCAGGGCGAGCAGGCCGCCGGGAGCCAGGATCGGCGCACTCTCTGTGACGATTGCAGCTATGACCGCCATCCCGTCACGTCCGCTGAGCAGCGCTATCGGTGGTTCCCAGTCACGGACGCTGACCGGCAACGCCTCGATTTCGGAATACGCAACGTAAGGTGGGTTGGACACGACGAGCTCGACCCGCTCGGAATGCACCGGCGCAATGAGAGAGCCCGAGCGGAGCTCGACCGGGGCGCGAAGCGAGCTGCCCAGGCGATCCGCATTCCGACGCGCGACTTGAAGCGCGTCGAGCGAGCTGTCGGTGGCGATTACGCGATCGAACCTTCCCTCCATAGCAAGAGCAAGCGCAATTGCGCCCGATCCGGTTCCGATGTCGACGGCGCAACCCCAGCTACTTTCTCCTCGGCTCGCGCGCAGTCGAGTGAGGATTTCTTCGACCAGCACCTCTGTTTCGGGGCGCGGTATGAGAACTCGCTCGTCCACCTCGAGGACAATGTGACGGAAAACCGTCGTCCCCACGGCGTAAGCGAAGGGAGCGCCTTCAGCAAGCTTTCTCGCAGCAGCGCGAGCTCGATCCAAAGTTCGAGCATCGACTGAATTGCTGCTATTGAGTGCCAGCCACGATCGGTCCACACCAAGCAGCGCGGCAATTATGTCACCGGCGGCACGGCGCGGCTCAGCAAGTCCCGCCGACTGCAGCGATGCGGACAGCTCGTCGACAATATCGCGAATGCTGTCTTCGGCGCAGAAGCGATGTCTCGTTGTGACCTCAGTCACCGAGCCGATCCTCCAGGTCCGCAACCTTCAACGCGTCTACGAGCTGCTCGATGTCGCCATCCATCACTCGCGACAAATCGTGCGTCGTCAGCCCGATGCGATGATCGGTGACTCGGTTCTGCGGAAAATTGTAGGTGCGTATTTTCGCGGATCGATCGCCTGTCCCCACCTGCGTCTTCCGCATTCTCGACCGCTGCGCTTCCTGCTCGGCGATCTTCGCGTCCAGTAATCGTGCGCGCAGCACTTCCATTCCCTTGAGTTTGTTCTGCAGCTGGGACTTCTGGTCCTGCTGACTCACGACAATGCCGGTTGGCAGGTGCGTGATTCGAACTGCGGAGTCGGTAGTGTTCACACTCTGCCCACCAGGTCCCGACGAGCGGAACACGTCGATGCGCAGGTCTTTGTCCTCGATCTTGAGATCGATCTCCTCTGCTTCCGGCAGAACGGCGACTGTTGCCGCCGACGTATGAATGCGCCCCTGACTCTCTGTGACGGGTACTCGCTGCACGCGGTGGACGCCTGATTCCCAGCGCATCGTGCCGAAGACGCCGTCTCCCTTGACCTTGAACACGACTTCCTTGATGCCGTCGAGAGCGCCTTCGGAGAGGGAGATCATCTCGACTTTCCATCCGCGCCGCTCGGCAAATCTCGTGTACATGCGGAACAGATCCGCAGCGAAGATCGCTGCTTCATCGCCACCGGTTCCGCCACGAATCTCGACAATGGCGGGGCGATCATCGAGCGGGTCGCGCGGCACCAAGGCCGGCTTGATGCGTTCCTCCAGATCGGCGATTGCCGTGTTGAGACGGGATTCCTCCTCGCGGGCTACACTCGCCATCTCACCGTCGTCGAGCGCAACGAGCTCGCGGACACCCGCGAGCTCGCTCTCATATCGTCCCAGCCGATCGGCCATTTCGACCACGGGCGCGAGCTGACGCAGCTCGCGGCCCAGCGCGGCCATGCGCTGAGCGTCCTTTACCGTTCTCGGATCAGAAAGCTGCCGCTCGACTTCGCCAGCGCGCTCGACGGCAGCGGCAAGTCGGTCGCGGAGACTCAGCTGTTGCCTGTGGCGGGAGCGGGGCTGGTCGGAGTCGGCTTCGCGTATTTCTGACGGAAGCGCTCGACGCGCCCAGCCGTATCAACGAGCTTCTGCTTTCCGGTGAAGAACGGATGGCACTGGGCGCAGATGTCGGTATGGATCTCAGCCTGAGTGGATCGCGTCTGGTAGGTGTTGCCGCAGGCGCATCTAACGGTCGCCGTCGCGTAGACGGGATGGATATCGGGTTTCATTTCCAGCTCACTGGTTTGATTTGGGACAGCTAGGAAATATCGCCAAAATGACCCCCCTTTTTCAAGCTAAGAGTCGAAAACACACATCGCGTGCCGCTCAAGAAGAAATGGCGCTCCATCGACTATTTCGGCCGGCGCGTTTGCCGCTCTGGCAGAGATCGAGTGGAACACGCGTTGCTGCAATTTCTTCGTGATATGCCAAATCAACGACACTCAACGGAGGGAAAGATGCTTTATAGAACCGCGCCCGTTTTCGGGCTTCGCCGCGAGATCGACAAACTCTTCGAGGACACCTTCGGTGGCCGCGGTGACACCGGCTTCGATTGGAATCCGGCGGTAGATGTTCGCGAGACCGGAAACGAGCTGAGGCTCGACGTGGAGCTCCCCGGAATCATGCCGGAGGAAGTCGAAGTGACCGCCGATAACGGAGTTCTCATGATTCGCGGCGAGAAAAGAAGCGAGCGGAAGGAGGATGAGAACGCCCGCTATCACGTCGTCGAGCGGAGCTACGGATCGTTCATGCGATCGTTCCAGCTCCCACAGGGACTCGACGAGGAGAGGATCGAGGCAACGTACGACAACGGGATTCTATCGATTCACATCCCGAAATCTGCGCTCCCGCAACCCCGCAAGATCCAGATCACGCCGGCGACAGGACAGAAGGTGGTCGGATCCGGCGAGAAGACAGTCGGACAGGAAGTGAAGGGTTCGACAACGACGAACAAGCAGACTTCAAAGAACCGGGAGATGGCAGGCACCACGGCCTGAGCCATCTCGAAGACAGGCTGAGAGCGGGCTCTGCCCGCTCTCAGCTTTTATTGCAGCTGCGCAGTCTTTCCTCCTTCCTCGAACACGATCTTCCCGCCGACAATTGTCATCAGAATCTTTGCGTCGCGGATCGTTTCGGGCGGAACCGCTGTCAGATCTCGATCGATCAGCACCATGTCCGCGAGCTTACCACGAGTAATCGTGCCCTTGATGTTCTCGTCGAACGACGCATAGGCCGCGTTTACAGTGTACGCACGCAGAGCATCCTCGACGGTGATCTTCTGCTCAGGCATCCAGCCATTGGGATTCCTGTCGTCCAGCGTTCGCCGAGTTACCGCCGCATAAATTCCGTCTATCGGGGTCGGCGGCGCCACGTACCAATCGCTGCCGAAGGCAAGTCGAGCGCCCGCGTCACGGAATGAGCGAAACGCGTACGTCGTCTTTGCACGCACAGGTCCGATGACCTTCTCGGCCCATCGTCCGTCGTCGATCGCGTGATACGGCTGCATGCTCGCAATCACGCCATCCTTCGCAAGGCGCGGGATGTCCACGGCGCGCGGGTGCTGTGCGTGCTCTATTCTGAACCTTCGGTCGCGAGCGCCATTTTCGCGCGCAACCCGCTCGAACACGCTCAGCTGCAGATCGATCGCGCGATCGCCAATCGCATGCACCATCACCTGGAGGCCGGCTTGATCCGCACCTTTTGTCCAGCGGTAAAGATCATCCGGAGTGTTCACGAGAAATCCCGAGTCCGCTGGAGTATCGGTGAAGGGCGCGAACATCGCAGCTGTGTGTGAGCCCAGAGAGCCGTCCACGAAACCCTTCAGTCCGCCGATACGGAGCCATTCATCGCCACGGCCACGAGCCTTGACCGTGTCGCGAAGATGCTCCCATTCCGACAATGGAGTCACCGCGTAGATGCGGATTTTCATTGTGCCGGCGTGGTGCGCGCGCTCGAAGACAGCGAGATCGCTGAACGTCCCCATGTTGTGAACCGTGGTGACTCCCCGCGCCGCGACGTATTCCATCGCAGCTCTGAGCGCGCGGTCGTTCATCTCGGCCGTCTGTGCCGGCTCGGCTTTTCCGATCAATCCAACAGCATTGTCCTTGAAGATTCCTCTAGGCTCGCCGTCGGGGCCGCGCACGATCGTGCCGCCTTCGACGTCCGGCGTGCTCCGCGTAACGCCGGCTGCGCGGATCGCAGCGCTGTTGGCAAGCGCCATATGGCCGTCGAGCCGGGCGACCCACACCGGATTGTTCGGCGTAACCGAGTCTATCCAGTTTCTGGTGGGAAGCTCGCCGCCCCATTGCTGGTGATCCCAGTCGCCACCGGTAATCCAGGTACCGGATGGCAGCGTCTGTGCGTAGGCTTTGATGCGGGCGATAAACTCTGCCGGGGTTTTCGCATCACGCAGCTGGACGGATGCGAGATGAAATCCAGCATCGAGGAAATGCACGTGAGCGTCGATGAATCCTGGAACAAGCATACCACCGTGCGCATCGATCACCCGGGCGCTCGTTCCCCGCGCAAGCTTCGCGATCTCGGCGCTCGATCCAACAGAAGCGATGCGATCCCCTGCTATCGCGACTCCGGTTGCCCACGGAGCGCGGGGATTTCCCGTCCAGACTCTGGCGTTGACAATCGCGAGCGTGACGTCAGGCGGCGGCATTCTCCTACTCGCTGTCAGGGTCAGGCCCGCAGCAATCATCGCTACGCAAAGAGACTTGTTGGTCAGTTGGGTTCTCCACGTTCACCGGCATCCGGCAACAATTTCTGCCCCCATCGGCGGAAGAGAACGAGGGCGATGACAACGTTAGCTGGCAGCATGAGGGCGATGATCTCACCGTTGACCTGGTAGAATGACGGAAGAACCTGAATCAGGAATCCAAGCACCGACAGACCGGCGACGACAAAAGCCAGTGTTCGTGTACGCGTTCCTGTCTGTGCTTTGTTGGCCACGGACGTCGTTCCGGCGGACGCAAAAAGTGCGAATGCAAGCACGAGAGTAAGCGGATTGGATTGCAGGAGATTCTCGTTGTGGTAGCTGTAGACGTGTTGAGTAAATAGCCAGAGTGCTGCCAACCCCGTTCCGGCAATGCCAATTACCAGCGTCCACGTGCCGGCAGCGATCGCGAAAGCGCGAGGCGAAGGCCGCCGTGCCGCAACTCCTCCAAGAGCCGCGAGGATCGCAGCAACCGCAACGCCGATCGCGAAATAGACCGGCAGGTCATTCGGTGGCGACGCGGGCTCGTCCGGCCTGGTCGAGCGAAATACTTCGATCTCGCGCTTTACCAGCGGCACCTCTATTCCACCTGGTCGACTGACACGAACCGAGCGAAGACTCTCACGCATGCGCATCGGGAGGAACATTTCCTCCCACACGGAGATCCGCCTGTCCGCAGGCTGGCCCAGCCCGAAGTGGATACCCGTGTAGAACAGATGATCTCTCTGGATGAGACGGCGCGTGTGTGAGCGATATGTGGTTTGCGTTATCGTCCGATCGCTCACGCGTTGAATGGCTCCGCCGAGTACGCGGTCAATTGCATCGCGGACGCGTGTAGAGCAATTGTCGCGGAAATAGTCGTAGCTGTAGTAACGGTTCTGCGGCAGCGCATTCCATTCGACGAATGCTTGCAGATCTCGTTTCTGGGCCGGAGTCAGATCCAGCTCCTGCGCGTAGATGCTGCGATTCGCTCCGCGGTAGAACGCGATCGTTTCGGTCAACCCCAGCGCGCCCATCCAGTACCGCATGTCGCCGCGGGCGAACCGGGAGTAGAAGTCGGCGTCGTTGAAGTCGAACAGGCCCCAGTTGTACGCGATGTCCAACGACCTCGCTTCGTCGTGGATCCAGATCGCGTTGTGACCAAACCGCTCCCAGATTGCATCGCCCTGGCCGATCGTCAGCAGGTAGACGGTGAGATTGGTTCCGTCACCTGTGATCTGAGGCGACGCTGATGATGCAGAAGGTTGCGCCGCCACTGACCGGATCAGTGAAAGCCCCAACATTGCCGCACAGCACCAAGCCTTTCGGCTCAAAAGTGGATCTCGCGCCCTTCTTCCGCGGAGCGGTAGATCGCCTCGACTACGCGCATTACCCCCAGCTGATCGTCGGGCGTCTCGTACGGTGACTCTCCGCGAAGAAGCGAGACGAAATGCGCCAGCTCCGCGCGATACGACTGGAGAAACACGCTCTCACGCGCCGCTGCGCCTGTAGGGGAAACGTTGGTCGGTCGGCCGTTCAACTCTTTAACAACACGTAACGGCGCGAGCCGCGCGCTTCCTTTTCCTGACAGAACCTCGAACCACCAACGCTCCTCCTGACCCACGTAGCTCCAGTTCAAGTCGAAGCTGAAGCCAATCCCGCCGGCACATTCGAGGTGTACGAGCATCGAATCCTCGACCGCGTTTGCTGACCGCCGCACCATCTGAGCGCTCACGCGCAGTGGCGCCGGGAAATCACAGAGCCAGAGGGCAAGGTCGAGCAGCGGAACTCCAAGCTCGAAGAAAACGCCGCCGCCCGCCTCCGCCTTGCGAAAGCGCCATCCCTGGTGCGGACCGCGAAACTGATACTGTCCGGCCCGGATTCCCTCGATCGGTCCGAGCTCGCCGCTGGCAACGAACCGATAGAGCTGCTGCACGTCAGCGCGAAACCGGTGGTTGTTCCCCACGACCGCCATGCATCCGGAGCGCCGCGCCGATTCCAGGATCCTGTGAACGCCCGACGAGTTGAGCGAGAGGGGGCGCTCGCAGAGAACGTGTACTTTCGCGCGCAACGCGCGCAGAACGTGCGGCTCGTGAAGATGGTTCGGCGTCGCGATTACAACTGCATCGACCTCATCGGTATCGAGCAGCTCCTCGATGTCAGTGAAGACGCTGGGGACGCCGAGTCGTCTCGCAAGCGCGCCGGCTTTTGGTCCGTCGTTGTCGCAGATCGCCACGAGCTGAGCGCCCTTGAGCCGCGCGAGTGCAGGCAGATGCGCGAGCTGCGAGATCGCGCCTGCGCCGACTAGCCCAAGGCGAACGTCGGGACTGACGGTCGATTCGGATTCAGGCACGATCTGCAGGCGAAGAAACGCGAGCGACGCCGGGTTCTGACGTGTGCGTCAGTCGATCCGGCTGACGGTCGTGCCGGGATAGTATGTGGTCAGTATCGTCCGATAATCCTGGCCTGCGCGCGCGCGTCCGATGGCACCCCATTGGCACATCCCGATTCCGTGGCCGTAGCCGCCGCCGTTGAGCGTCAGATTTTCCACCTCTCCTGATGGTCCGGCGCTTGATTGGGCCGTGAAATATGTGCTGTTGAGGATTGTAGCGCCTTGCGGGCGGAGAACAAACCTGACGTCGTTGCCGCGCACCGTATAACTGCCGCGCGACGTCTCCACAGTCATCGATGCCACCCGATCGCTCGGCGTGCGGCCATCGATGCGGATGGCCGTGATCGATCCCAAGCCCCCGGCAGGAGCAGACGAGTACTGCGAGAGATATTTCTCGAGAGTGGCGCGAAGCTGGGCGCGATCGAAGGCGACGGTCCAGCGGAAGCGCGGCGACGGATCGCAATAGAATTTGTCGGAACCTGGTATCCGGTCGCTCACTCGCTGCAGGTATGGCTGGTTCGGCTCGCGCCACCAGACTTCCTGAACCTCAGCTGTCGATCCTCCACACGTCGAGTGATACGGCGTATTCACGATTTGTCCGGCATAGCGGAGGACCATCCCCTTCGTCGAAGCGATGGCGGCATCGGCTATCGGTTTCTCAGCATCTACTCCACCGTATACCTGGTCCTGAACGGTCGCGTACATGTCGAACGAGCGCCCTTCTGCCTCGGCCATGTGGATGTAGCTGTAACTGCGCGCCGCAACGGCTTGCGCCTCGACCGCAGCCTCTTCTCCCGCTTGCCGATTTCCAATCTCGAGTGGAACCACGCCGCGCAGGTATGATTCAACGGACAGGCGGTTCACGACGAGAATTCCGCTGTCGGTCGCGTTAATCAACAGCTCGCCCCGGTAGCGCTTGCCACCGAACGTGACGAAAGAACCCGGCGTCGTAGTGCGAATGACGAGTGGTCCGCTCTGCGCAGATGAGGATCCGCGCCCTTGTCGAGCAGCAACCAGACGTCCGCTCCGCTGAGACACGGTTACGCGGTCGTCCGGACGAGCCCGGAAAAGGAGGTGTTCACTGTTCCGGTTATAGACGTTCCAGCTGCCGGTGCTCGAAACGCTGACCGGCTCCTTCGACACACCGAGTGCAATGCGGACCGGCTGATCGCCGCCATCCGGCACGGGCGGATTTGCGCCTGACACAGCGGATGCACAGGCCAGCGCCCCGGCGAAAAGAAGAGCGGTACGCTCGATGGCTGCTGCGATCGACGTCCGCGACGGTTTCAGCATTCGCTCTTATGGACGCCCGTAGCTTCCCATGGATACTGCCTCTCCAGCAATTGGGAGGGACAGCTTTCGGGCTTTGGCGGCCATGGGAGGCTGAATGGCCGTCCCAAGTGCCGATGCGCGGAAATCGTAGTCATCAACGACATCGGTGACAGCAACGTCCAGAATCGTGCCGGGAGCGAATCCACCGTCCAGCAGCGTCACTCCATCGATATCGTCGGCCTGCCAGGGAAGCCTTGCCTGACTCAATCCTTCGGGAAGAAGTCGATCGACAATTGCTCGCGAGACATGCCCCGTTCGTTTTTCATTTCGCTCCGCGGTGATGCTCCGCTGAAGCTCCGTGAGTCGCTCGAGTCGCTCTCGCTTCAGCGGCTCGGGGACATCGTCGGCGTACTCAGCCGCCCGCGTTCCCTCCTGCGCTGAATACGTGAAAGCGCCGACACGCTCGAACGCGATCTCCTGGAGAAAGTCCAACAGCTCCTCGAATTGATCTTCGGTCTCCCCAGGGAAGCCGACGATGCATGTCGTGCGGATCGCAACCTCGGGAACCGCGTCGCGGAATTTCTGCACGCGGTCGCGAATGGTCCGCTTCCGCTCCGGCCTTCGCATGCGCGCGAGAACGACGTCGTTCGCATGCTGCATCGGCATGTCGAGATAGCGGACAATACGCCGCTCGGTCGCAATCACATCGAGAAGCTCCGGCGTGATCCCCGCGGAATAGAGGTACAGCATTCGGATCCATGGTATCGAAGTCTCGTCGACGAGCATTTTGAGCAACTGCGGCAGACGCACACCATCCCTCCGATCGCGACCGTAATGCGCCAGGTCCTGAGCAACAAGGTTGATTTCCTGCGCCCCCTGAAGCTCGAGTAGCTGCGCCTCGCGTATGACTTCTGTCGCAGAGAATGACCTGTGCTTTCCACGCATCAGCGGAATGGCGCAGAAAGCGCAGCCATGGTCACAGCCCTCGCTGATTTTGAGGTAGCGAACGTGCGGGAGTGCTCCGGTGTAAATGCGCACTCCCGGATGTGTCAGAAGGCTGTCGTCGAGTCCGAACCCGCGATCCCTCAGCTCGGTTGCGAGACGGTTCGTTTCGGATGCGCCCAGAAAGAGATCAATCTCTGGAAGCGCGTCTTCGAGCTCCTGTCGGTGGCGCTCGATCAGGCACCCCACCGCAACTACCGCTCTGCACACACCGGTCGACTTGTACGATGCAGCCTCGATCAGCGCGTCGATCGATTCCTTCTTCGCTGCGTCGATGAAGCCGCAGGTGTTGACGAGAATCACATCGGCGGACGAAAGGTCCGCAGTGTATTCGGAGCCGTACTCAGCCAGCTCACCGAGGTAGCGTTCGCTGTCGACTGTGTTCTTGTCGCAGCCAAGCGTTATGAGGCCGACCTTCACCCGATCAGCGATAGTTGCCGAACTTCAGGTCGACACCGAAATCCTGCCCGCGCAAGAGGACGATCGCCTGCTGGAGGTCGTCTTTCGAGGGAGACGATACGCGGACCTGCTCGCCCTGAATGGCAGCCTGCACCTTCTTGAGCTTCGCGTCCTTGATGGCGGCGGCGACTTTCTTCGCGGTGTCGCCGTCGAGTGCCATCTTGAGCTTGATCTGCCGATGGACGGTGTCGCCGCCGGCAGGTTTGATGTCTCCGATGTCGAGATTCTTCACCGAGACGCCGCGCTTGATGAGCTTCGATTGAAGGACGTCGAACAGCGCCTGCATTCGGTACTCGCTCTCGGCGGCGAGGTCGAGGGTGCCCTGTGCGCGGTTGAAGTCGATCGTCGCGAGGGTGCCCTTGAAGTCGTAGCGCTGTGCGATCTCTTTCGATGCCTGATTGACGGCGTTATCGACTTCCTGGAGGTCGACTCCCGTAGTCACGTCGAACGATGATTGCGATGCCATGCGAGCAATTTAATTCCCCTCTAACGCTTAAGGGGGAGTAACCGCGGAGAAACGCGGAGAATTACGGAACAGCTTTCTGTTGTTAAAACCAGAAAGGATTCTCCTGGTTTACTCCGCGAGCTCTGCGCGCTCCGCGGTTACTCCCCCTTAAGCGCTAGAGGGGTCAGCTCAGCCGAGGAACGATTCCAACGCTCGTCGCCGGGAGTTATGCCTCAGCTTGAGCAGAGCTTTTTCCTTGATTTGCCGCACTCGCTCGCGTGTGATGCCGAGTAGAGTCCCGATGTCCTCGAGGGTCATCGGATCCTCTCCGTCAAGCCCGAAATACAACCGCAGAATCTTGGACTCTCTCTCCTTGAGGCCAGCGAGCGACTCCTCGATCGCCTCCGAGAGCGCTTTCTCGAACGTCTGCTCGTCGGGCGTGCGGTTGGTGTTGTCGGGGAGATAATCGAGTAGGCGATTGTCTTCTCCCGGAGTCATCGGCGCATCGAGCGACAGGTGTACCTGGGAGATGAGCATCGTCTTCGCGACTTCTTCCTCCGTGATATCGAGACCCTCGGCAATCTCCATGTGAGTCGGCTGCCGCCCGAGCTCCTGCAGGAGAGTGCTCGCTCGCTTTCCGATGCGATGGAGTGCGCCCGCTCGATTCAGCGGGACCCGTACTATGCGCGACTGCTCTGCGAGAGCTTGCAAAATGCTCTGCCTGATCCACCACACGGCGTACGAGATGAACTTGATTCCTTTCGTCTCGTCGAATTTGTGCGCGGCGCGAATGAGGCCGAGGTTGCCCTCGTTGATGAGATCAGAGAGAGATACGCCCTGATTCTGGTATTTCTTCGCGACTGAAACGACGAAGCGCAGGTTGGAGCGGACGAGCTTGTCGAGGGCTTCCTGATCGTTGTTGCGGATGCGCTGCGCGAGAGATACTTCCTCGTCGCGGCTGATCAGTGGATAGACACTGATGTCGCGCAGATACTGGTCGAGCGATCCTTCGTCGTAGGTTGCTTTTCGATTTACCGAGACCGCCATCCCAATGCAGCTCCTTACTACACCCGCGTAATCATCGCTGAGATCGGCCGCATTGACGAGGCCAGCTCAAACTACTGGATCATTTCGCCAAAGCGCTTCCAACGAACCCGCGTCAACCAGTCCAGCTTCACAGCACCGCTCGGGTCGTAACTATAATAGACCACCATCGGTTGGCCGCGCACAAGAGAGTCGGCGACGAATCCCCAGTACCGACTGTCGAGCGAATTGTCCCGGTTGTCTCCAAGGACGAAATAGTTCTTCTCAGGGACGATCAGCGGACCCCAGTTGTTACGGGACGGATGATAGTTCAGGATTGCATTGAGACCGACGATGCCGACAGGCTTCCGCGGACTCGCCGCGACCGGATTGTGGGCGGCGAGCAGATACGCCTGCTGCCAGCGGAATTCATCGTCCGCGACGTCGGCTCCGGGCGCAGTATGCGAAGCGTACGACTCGTGCTGCGCGATTCCATTGCGAAAGAGAATGCCGCCACGCATCTCGAGAACGTCGCCGGGCAGGCCGACAATGCGCTTGACAAAATTCTTCGTTCTGTCCACCGGCCACTGGAACACAATGATGTCACCATGACGCGGCGCGCGGATCGCAGGCAGCTTCACGCCGGTAAAAGGAACCTCGGCGCCATACACCAGCTTGTTGACGAGCAGGAAATCTCCGACGAGCAGCGTTCCTTCCATGCTGCCCGTTGGAATCTTGAAGGCTTCGATGAAGAAGGACCTGATGACGAGGAAGAGCGCCAGTGCGACGATCACCGATCGGAACCAGTCCCAGATGAATCTGAGTCCGGACCGTCGGTAGCGAGGCTCGCCGTAGTGGCCGCTCCTCCGGCGCTCCTCAGGTGGCTCGATCAACGATTGGTCAGTCGGTAACGGCTGGTCAGGCATAGAGGCGAAAAAGATCCCGCGCTTGGTGGGCGCTAATCAGGTGTTCCAAGATAGTTATCGATCTGCGCTCGTTGAAGGGTCCCGGAGAAATCCGCATACGCGACCTTGGTTTCGGAATAGAACTCGTACACTTCCCAGCCGCCTTCCCGGTGCCCGTTGCCTGTCTGCTTTACACCTCCGAACGGAAGGTGTGCCTCGGCTCCGATCGTTGGCGCGTTCACATAGGTGATTCCGTTGTCGAGCTCATTCATGGCCCGGAAGGCGACGTTCACGTTGGTGGTATAAATCGAAGACGACAGACCGTAGCGCACGTCATTATTTACGGCGAACGCTTCGTCAACCGAGGAAACACGGACGACCGACAGTACAGGGCCGAATATCTCCTCCTGCTCGATCGTCTGTCCTGCTTCGACTCGCGAAAAGATCGTCGGCTCGTAGAAGTTCCCGTGGCGGAGCGCACCCGATTCGGGACGACGCCCACCGCACAGCAGATCGGCTCCCTCCTCAACTCCGATATCGACGTAACGCTCGACCTTCTGCACTGCGGTCTCCGTGATCAGCGGTCCCACATCGGTTCCGCTCTTTCTTCCGTCGCCGAGCTTGAGCTCGCGCGTTCGATCGAGAAGCATCGAGAGGAACCGGTTGTGTATCCCGCTCTGAAGAATCAAACGGCTCGTCGCCGTGCACCGCTGTCCAGTCGTTCCGAAAGCTCCCCAGAGCGCGCCTTCCAGCGCGAGATCGAGGTCCGCATCGTCGAGCACGATCTGCGCGTTCTTTCCTCCCATCTCCAGTGACAACCGCTTATGCAGGCGGCCGCACGTTTCGCCGACGATTCGCCCTGTCTCAGTCGAGCCGGTGAAGGAGATCAGTGGGATCTGCGGATGGTCGACCATCGCAGCGCCAACATCCCCGCGACCATGGACGAGCTGGATCACTTCGGGAGGAAGACCTGCCTCGAGCAACACCTCTACAAGGGTCGTCCCTGTGTGCGGAACGTCTTCTGCCGGCTTGAATATCACCGCGTTTCCGCACAGGAGCGCCGGGAACATCTTCCACGTTGGAATCGCCAGCGGAAAGTTGAACGGACAGATAAGCCCGGCGATGCCGAGCGGTCGGCGAAAGCTCATTGCCCACTTGTTGCGCAGCTCGCTCGGCACGGTGTGGCCGAACAGGCGCCGCCCTTCGCTCGCTGCGTAGTATGCAGTGTCGATCCCTTCCTGAACGTCTCCGCGCGTTTCGGGCAGCGGCTTGCCCATTTCGCGAGTCATCGCCTCGGCAATCTCTTCCTTGCGCGTGGCCAGTATGTCACCCACCTGGCGCAGGACATCACCGCGGGCAGGTGCGGGCGTTGAGCGCCACAGCGCGAAGCCTCGCTTCGCGCTCGCGACAGCTCTCTCCACATCGGATGCACCGGACAGCGGAAACTCTCCGATGAGATCCGACGAGTCCGCGGGATTTCTGTTCTCGAAATAATCCGACGAATCTGGAGAAACCCAGGCGCCGCCGATGAAGTTGTTGAACCGTTTCATTGGTTACCGGTGTGTTCGGTCAGGAGCGCTCACGCGTGAGAGCGTAGCGCTCGATCTTCTTGTACAGATTGGACCGCGGCATTTCGACCGCACGCGCTGTTTCTGAAACATTCCAGTCGAACTCCCTCAGCTTTCCGAGAAGATACGCGCGCTCGGCCGCTTCCTTGAATTCCTCGAACGTCCGGCACTGCGTGAGATTTCCAAGGCCGGTGTCGTCGGTCGGACGCGGGCCCGCCAGACGTTCGATGTCGCGCACCGTGATTTCGGGGCCGGCCGCAAGAATGAGCAGGCGCTCCACCGTGTTGCGCAGCTCTCGCACGTTGCCCGGCCAGTCGAATGACTTCAGTCGATCCATTGCGGCCTCACTCATTCGCCGCGGTATCACTCCTTCACGCTCGGAGAGGGTCGCGATGAAGTACTCCACCAGCGGAGGAATGTCTTCGCGGTGCTCGCGCAACGGCGGAACGTGAATCGGGACGACGTTGAGCCGATAATACAGATCCTCGCGAAAGCGTCCCGCCGCAATCTCTCCCTCGAGATTCTTGTTCGTTGCGGCAATCACGCGCACGTCAACCGAGATCGCACGTGAACCGCCGATCCTGGTAACGACGTTGTCCTGCAGAACACGAAGTACTTTCGCCTGAGCCGCGAGGCTCATGTCGCCGATCTCGTCGAGAAAAAGAGTACCGTTGTTCGCCTGCTCGAATTTGCCCGCACGATCGGCTATCGCGCCGGTAAACGAGCCTTTCATGTGACCGAACAGCTCGCTCTCGATCAGCTCGCCCGGAATCGCGGCGCAGTTCACCTCCACAAACGGCTTGGATGCACGAGGCGACCGACGATGAAGCGCACGGGCAACGAGCTCCTTTCCCGTTCCGTTTTCACCAGTGATGAGAACCCGGGCTTGTGTCGAGCCCACCTTTTCGATCTTGTCGACGAGCGCGCGGATGGCTCCCGACGATCCGATGATCTCGTACGGCGAGCTGCTGACGCTTCTCAGCCGCGAGTTCTCGTCGCGAAGCTCGAGGTGCGCGAGCGCATTTCGAAGAATTACGAGAATGCGGTCTGTATCGAGCGGTTTCTCCAGGATCTCATACGCGCCGAGCTGAGTGGCCTCTACAGCCGTCCGGATTGTCGCGTGTCCGCTGATCATGACGACAATCGCCGCAGGGTCCATCTCGCGAATCTTTTTCAGCGCCTCGAGGCCATCCATGCCTCCCATCTTCACGTCGAGGAAGACGAGATCGGGTTTCCATTTCAGGTACTCGGCGATGCCATCGGCGCCATTCGACAGCGCGCGGACCTCGTACCCCTCGTACTCGAGGAGCTGACCGAGCGCGGCACGAATGCCCTGCTCGTCGTCGACGACGAGAATTCGTCTACTCACGGAACGTTCTTGTACACCGTTATGCGGCCGGCGGCAATACGCACGTCGGAGATGTACTGGGGCAGCTGCATCGGAAACGCGTCGCCGGCGATGCCGGGCGGCATTTCTCCCTTTCGTATGCGTGCGATGAGCCTCGGAATGATGACGGATGGAATGTCGAGCTTGCCGAACTTTACATCGCGAACGCGGAACTGTCCGAGTCCCGGCTGAAGGACGGTAATCGTTCCGCCGAGCTGAAGTGTGTCGCGATCACCGAGCACACTGGCCAGGGGTCCCACGATCTCGGCGCCTCCCAGCTCCTTGATCGATACTACGCCGCGCACGTACAGCCTGTCGCCGATAACTGCGGCCGAAACACTCTGCGCTGATGGCGGAAACTGTCGAGCCGCTGCGAGGAAGATGAACGACGCCGCCTCGCTTGCAGTCAGATTCGCGAACACCGGCCCGGATCGCGCACCCAGCGACTCCACCGCGCGCCTGCCGCGTTCGGCGTTCGCTGCGGTAAGCGGCTGCCACTCCGTCGGTACGCCTGCTGCCGTGCTTCGGGAAGCTGACGATGGAACCCGCGCATACCAATACCAGGCGCCGGCAAGCAGAAGCGCCACTATCAGGAGACACCCGATTCGTCTCAGGCAGCCGAACATTCACCCTTCCTATCGTTCATTGACGAGGGAAGCCGGTTCCGCAGTCGTCGGGAATGCGACGGCGTGATGCCGCTGGTCTGTGAGCGGGCAAACACCGCGCCGCGGGCGCACCCCCGGAAGCCCCGTTACCTTATCCAGCGATGGCTGAATCGGTCACCGTGCGTCGAACGTTTCTGAGCCGGGTAGCTCTTCCGGTGTTTTCGTGGGGACTACCGTTTCACAGTCTCGTCGTCGCCGTTCTGTTCGGCGGCCTCGGACTGTCGGCTTCAACGGTGCGCGGATTCGCGGCGTGGAAGGAAGCGCTCGTTCTTTTTCTTATCGTATACATCATCCTCCGCGCTGCGTTCGGACGCGGGCCGCGCATCACGATTTCCTGGATCGACATCGTCGTCGCGGCGCTCTTCTTCCTCGCGGTCGCATTTCTGATAGCCGGTAAATCCTGGCTTCGCATCGAGCTCCCGCCGGGAACCGAGCTCTACGGAATTCGCGACATAGCGCTGTTTCTGCTCCTCTATTTTGTCGGACGCGCGAGCCCCGAGATCGTCGACGACCCCGCAACACTCCGGCGACTGTACATCATCGCCGTGCTGACCTCGGCAATCGCGATTGTGGAGTGGTTGTTCATCACTCCTCAGCAGCTCGTGCTGCTTGGCGTCGCATCGTACTTCCAGAAGTTCCTCAATGTCGCCGCGTTCACTGCCGGCAACCAGTATGGTTTGCCGATGAATTACTGGACGCGCATCGGAAGTGTGGAAGTCCAGCGAGCTGGGTCTGTCTACCTGTCGAGCCAGGCGTTCGCTGTGCCGTTTCTCATCCTGATGCCGGTCGCAACTGCGTGGGTATTCGGTGCGGTGAAGCGACGAACATTATCGATGCGTGTGGAGTACGCGATCGTCTGGCTCGGACTCTTGCTTACCATCACGCGCATGACAGTGATCGTGTGCGCGATCCAGGTTCTCCTGATGGTTGTGATGCTGAGACGACCGGAGTGGGCCGTCGCGGCGATTGTGGGGGCATGCGGGGCGATCGTTGCTGCGTTCGTCGCGGTGCCGGGGCTCCCCGGCTTCATCTGGGACACGCTCACGTGGCAAACCGGCAGCAGTGCGTCACACATCAAGGACTGGAGTAAGGGACTTGGCGCGCTGTTCGAGCACCCATGGGGGTGGGGACTCGGAACGACGGATCAATCCGCGGTGCGATTCGGTTTGACTCCGCTCACTGCCGACAACGGCTATTTCAAGTATGCGGTCGAGCTCGGCCTCGAGGGACTGGTTCTGCACCTCCTGATTTTCGCCGCTTTCGCGTATACAGGTCTGAAAGTGGCGCGCTTTGCCGGCACGAGTGAACGCAGACTCATGGGACTCGTTGTCTTCATCACTACGATCGGCATACTCATCAACGCGACCACCGGCGTCGTGTTCAACGCGCTCGTTCTTTCGTATTTGTACTTCTGGTTCGCGGGGGCGGTGGTGACAATTGCGCAGAAGGACGCCGCGTTAGCGTCAGTGCGGGTTCCCGCGCGCCTCGAGCTCGCGCCCGCGTGAGCAGTGAGCCGCGGCCGGCGACTACGGCGGCAGGCTCGATCGTTCGCACCCTCGCCGACAATACCAGCCCTGACTCTCTGGCGACGCGCATGCGCAGGAAGCGCTTCGCGCTTTTTCTGTCGCTTCTGCAATCTGTCGACGGACCGGTCGAGATCCTCGACATCGGCGGAACTCAGCAATTCTGGAACATCATGCTTGGCCAAGAGCTACCCGGGATGCGTGTGACGCTGCTCAACGTTGCGCACCAGCCGGTATCCTCGAGCGCATTCGTCAGCGCCGTGGGCGACGCGCGAAACCTCACGAGAATCCGCGACAGTGCGTACGACGTCGTGTTCTCCAACTCGGTGATCGAGCACGTGGGGACGTACGCTGACCAGCGGCAAATGGCGGACGAAGTGCGCCGGGTCGGAAAGAGGTACTTCGTGCAGACCCCGAATCGCCGGTTCCCGATCGAGCCTCACTTTCTGTTTCCGTTCTTTCAGTATCTGCCGGTATCGGCGCGCGCGTGGATGCTCAGCAGATTTGACGTCGGCTGGTATCGCCGCATGCCGGACAGACAAGCGGCACGGCGCGAAGTAGAATCGATTCAGCTGCTCACGCGTAATCGATTTGCCGATCTATTTCCCGGCGCCACGATTTACGAAGAAAAACTGCTCGGTCTCACGAAATCTTTTGTGGCACACGACGGCTGGTCTTCGCCGGTCAGCCCGCCAGGCGATGGGAAAGTCGTCCGGTAACTACAGCCAGACCTTCGCACGCAACGCGGCATACTTTCACACCGGCGTCTCTGCGGATTATTTCCAGCGCCACTGATGGGGCCATCGCCTCGCGATATGGGCGGGGCGCCGTGAGCGCTTCGAAGATGTCCGCGACACAGAGGATACGGGTCGGCAGATCCAGATCTTCACCCTTCACGCCCCACGGATAGCCCGATCCGTCGAGCTTCTCGTGATGGAGCGACGCCATTTTCGCGAAATCGGCGAAGGCACCCACTCGCGAAAGTATCTGCCATGTGTATGCGGGGTGGCGCTGAATTGCTTCGCGCTCCTCGCGAGTGAGAGGACCGGCCTTGTCGAGAACCCTGCCGGAGACTCCAAGCTTGCCGATATCATGAAGGAGTGCGGCGCGATTCAGTCTGCGAACGTCGAGGCTCGCGATACCAAGCTCCGACGCGATCGCGGTAGCGTATTGCGCGACGCGCGTCGAGTGGTCGTAAGTGAACGGTGACTTCGCGTCGATTATCTCGGCAAACGCGCGCGCAACATCGTCGATTCCTCTCTCGTCGACGAGGCGGATGTGGCCTGACGGCTCGACGGCCACAACCTCCGCGCTTGCAGCCGACGCGAGCCTCGACCACCAGTCGCGCTCGGAGGCCCATCCGAGAACGATGTCGACCAGGCGCGGATCGAACCAGCTACCGCGACGCTCACGGGCAACCCGCATCGCCGCCGCGTATCCATGTCGCTCGCGATATGCCTCAACCGTCTGCGAGAGATTCGCGATTCGGGATAGAATCGGAATTTCCTCTCCCCGCTTTCCGTCGGGCAATCCGCCACCGTTCCAGTGTTCGTCGAGGGATCTGATAGCATGTGCCGTCGCTCGTGGAAGGCCGAGGCGCAGCGCGACTTTCGCACCGCGGTCAGAGCGAACGCGAACGAAATCGCGACCGGCGTGCTTGTCGCGCCCGAATCCGAGAACCCGCGTAACGCGGTTCAGGTGACGCGTGCCGAGAAGGGCGCTTACATAGGCACCACTGCTCGATAAGCCTGCGTCCTTGAGGAGCATTGCGTCATAGAGCGCCGACGATTCCTCCGCGCTCAAGCCGATTTCGCTGCCGATGCGCATTCCAATGACGCAGGAACGCACCGTGTGTCCCGCAGGGAGGCCCCCGGTCAGATCGAGCGCATATGAAAGCGCGGCAAGCACTTCGGACATCGACACGCGCCGCGGATTTGCGGGCGCGGTGATGGCCGGTGTGAGCCTTCGCCTCACCGGTCTGGCTGCGGGATACGAAATGCTGAGAGGGATGGACGTCATATGACAGATAGAGGACGCGCCATACTGTCGAGCGTTTCACGATACTGGAGCGCCTCCGCTATGTGCGGCGGATGAACTGCGGCGGATTCCTCCAGGTCTGCAATGGTTCGGGCCACTTTGAGTGTCCGATGGTACCCGCGCGCAGACAGGCGAAGCCTCGACGCGGCCGAGTGGAGAAGACCGCGCGAGGGGTCAGTAATTCCGCCGAATGAATCCATCCATCGGCCGGGTGCGTGTGCATTACACTCGACGCCGACGATTCTGTTGAATCGCGCACGCTGTATTTCACGAGCGCGACTCACGCGCTCGCGCACAGTATTCGACGGCTCACCCTGGCCTGTTATTCGGAGATCGGACAGCGGGACCGCGGCAACGGGCACACGAATGTCGATTCGATCCGCTAGCGGCCCAGACATTCGCGACAGATAGCGATCTACATCCGCTGCAGAACAGCGACACTCAGCCTGTGATTCGCCGAGCTTGCCGCACGGGCACGGATTGGTTGCGCCAACCAACGTGAACCGCGCAGGAAAGGTGACCGACGTCGACGCCCGAGCAATGAGCACCCGCCCGTCTTCCATCGGCTGCCTCAAAGATTCCAGCGATGATCTCGTGAATTCGAGCATCTCGTCGAGAAACAACACGCCGTGGTGCGCGAGGCTGACTTCTCCGGGTCTGGGCGCGCTGCCTCCTCCGATGAGTCCGGCGTTGGAGATCGAATGGTGAGGTGCGCGGAAGGGTCGGGCAGAAGCGGCGAGATCGGCGTCATGGAGAACGCCCGCGACAGAGTGAATCGCGATTACCTCGAGGGCTTCATTTTCCGACATCGGCGGGAGAATTCCGGGCAGGCGTCGCGCGAGCATCGTTTTCCCCGCTCCTGGCGGACCACACATCGTGAGATTGTGTGCGCCGGCGGCTGCCACCTCGAGCGCTCGTTTTGCCGCCGCTTGTCCAGCGACCTCAGACATGTCGGGCTCCTCGCGCCGCATCGCGACCTGCGCGTCCCCAACTCCGCGCGTGAGCGTACCTCGAGAGAGCTCCTCGATCAGCGACCGAAGGTTCGTTGGACCGGACACGCAGAGAGTGCTCACTCTACATGCCTCGCTCACATTGAGAGCTGGAATTACAAGCTCGAGCCCGCGAGTTGCGGCACGTCGCGCAATCGAGAGAGTTCCTCGAATAGGCCGGAGCGACGCGTCAAGTCCAAGCTCTCCCGCGAACACCCGGCCGCCGATCGCACCGCTGGGGAGCTGCCCCGTTGCAACGAGGATTCCAATCGCGATCGGAAGATCGAACGCGGTTCCATCCTTTCGCACATCGGCAGGGGCGAGATTGATCGTTACGCGCCGCGGAGGCAGTGTGAAGCCCGCGTTCACGATTGCTGCGCCGACGCGCTCGCGACTTTCCTTTACCGCGCCGGCAGGAAGGCCGACGATCGTCCATTGCGGAAGCCCCCGCGAAGCATCCACTTCGACGATCACATCGTACGCGTCGATGCCGATGATCGCCGCGCTCTGCACAGCTGCGAGCATCGGCGGAATTGGCTCTCGACCGATCGCCAAGGCGCCACCACAACCGCGCTCGCATGCGCGAAAAAGTGCTACGTGGTGAGAGCCGCTTCCCGCGCCGCGACCGGCACCGTGAAATAGAAGCTGCTGCCTTCTCCAGGTTGACTTTCGACCCAGATGCGGCCGCCGTGCGCCTCGACAATTCCCTTCGCGATCGTGAGACCAAGACCGATCCCGCGGCGATCTGCTCGCTTTCCCTGCCAGAACCTGCCGAAGATGTGCGGCAACGCATCCGGAGCGATTCCGGGCCCCGTGTCCACAACCGCGAATCGCACCTCACCGTTAACTGGAGTTACGCGCAGCGAAATCTCTCCGCCGGCCGGAGTGAACTTGATCGCGTTGCCGATGAGGTTTGACAACACCTGTTGAATGCGCGGCGGGTCGACCGAGATCGGTGCTGCCTGCGGCGCAACATCCGTCTCCAGACGAAGAGATTGCGCCTGAGCGATCGGACGCAGCAGGTCGACTGCTTCTCCCACCACGATTCTGGGATCCATTGCGCGCTTCTCGAGGGTCAGTCGGCCTCCTTCAATGCGGCGCACGTCAAGAAGATCCTGAATGAGCTGGTCCATTCTGCCGGCAGCGCGCTTTACGATCTCGAGCTGCCGATGCTCTTTGGGCTGCTGGTCGTCGGGAATGAGCTCGAGCAGGAGCTGCGATGCCATGAATATGGTATTGAGCGGATTCCTCAGATCATGTGCGACAACGCCGAGCATCTCGTCGCGATCGCGAGTGGCCTGCTGCGCCTGATCGAAGAGCCGCGCATTCTCCACAGCGAGCGCAGCACGGCGACCAAGCTCCTCCGCGAGCGACTGATCCTCCGCTGTGTATCGTCGATCGTCGCGCGATGACAAGAGAGTCAGCGCTCCAATGACGTTCCCGGAAGCGACCATTGGAACCGTGATGAGCGACTTTGGTTTCAGACTGCTGAGAACCCGATACTGCACGGGGTTGATAACGGCATTGCGAAGGCCTTCGTCGGTAACCTCCGTTATGATCTCGCTCCTCCCTTGTGTAAGCGCGATCATCACCGGATGCTGCGGTGTTACGTCTTCGATCTTGAACTCCGTGAGCATTGATCGGAGCTCCTCCTCGCGCTCCGGATCGGAGTGTGCGAATCCGAGTCGAACGAATGCGTTCTCACCCTCGACTACGTCGACGGCGCAATAGTCGGCAAGCTCGGGCACAGCCAGGTGCGCGAGCTGCGACAGCGTCGTGTGATAATCGAATGAAAGACTGAGGACGCGGCTCGCCTCGGCGAGAAACGCCGCGCGCTGCTGTGCGCTTTCAGCGACAGTTCTGGCAGCGTGCTCCACCGCAAGTTTCCGCTCCTGCTCGGCGAGCCGCTTCCGCTCGGTGATGTCGCGGATGGCGGCAACGCGCGCGCGCTTCCCGTTATGGGTGATCTCACGAGCTGTTATCTCGACGTCGAGTCGGCTTCCGTCGCGCCTTATTCCGACTACCTCGTACGCGTCCGGATTACGCCGCTGCATCTGCTCCAGCAGTATCGGCAGGGATTCAGGGGCAGCGATGAGCTGAAGCACATTGCGTCCAATCAGCTCCGACACGTCGTATCCAAACATGCGCGCAATTGCCGGATTTGCGTCGATCACGACGCCACCGTCGTGAATGAGAATTCCCTCGAGCGTGGCATCGGTGAGATTGCGGAAACGTTCCTCACTCTCTCGCAACGATGCTTCGTTCTTCCTGCGCTCCGTGATGTCGCGGATGAATCCGGTGAACGTCGGCGGGCCCGGCAGGGGAACGCGCGTTATCGCGAGCTCGACCGGAAAGCGTGACCCGTCCGCTTTCATTCCCCACGTTTCCACTCGATGATTCAGGATGCGCGCCTCTGCCGATTCACTGAAGCGAGCGACACCGGCGCGATGCGCGTCGCGCAGCTCGGGCGGGATGATGAGCTCTGCCATCTCCTTTCCCAGAACATCCTCCCGGCGATAGCCAAACACGCGCTCCGCAGCGCGATTGAAATCGGTGAGGATGCCTCGGTGATCCATCGACACGATGCAATCGAGAGCAGCATCGACAATCGCGGTCTTTCGAACTTCGGTTTCGGCGACGCTCTCGGAGATGCGCTTTCTCTCGAGGTAGAGGCCCAGCTCGCTGCCGATCACGCTGATGGTTCGGAGCAGCTCTTCATCGGCGGGGTGGATGTCGGGGCTGAAGAACTCCATCACACCGAGCACGTTCCCGCCGCTCGAGACCGGGAATGCAAACGCCCCGTGCGCTCCGGCAGTAGAGGCAATCGCGGAGCGGGAGAAGTGAGTGTCTGCAAGCACATCTGAGATCCATGCGGGCTGCCCGGTCTCCCAGACGCGGCCGGGTAGGCCACGACCTTTTTTCAATGGATGATCGAGCCTGCGCGGTATGAACTCCACCGGTCCACTACGCGAGTAGCGCCGGCTTTCAACGCAGTGCAGCTCGTTTCCGGTCGGGTCGACAGTCCAGAGTGAGCCCGCAGTCCACTCGAGATTGCGGCAGATCGCCTCGATGACCTGTCGCGGCGCGTCAGCCGCGTCAGGCTGATCGCCAAGGATGCGAGCGACAGCGAACTGTGCTGTTACCCTTTGCTCCGCCACTCGGCGGGCGGTGATGTCATCGAGAAATCCAACGCAATAGCTGGTGCCGTCAGCTCGCTTGATGACGTTGACGGTGAGATGCGTCCAGACGGAAGTGCCGTCGTATCTTATGTAGCGCTTGTCGATCGAGTATTCGGTCAGCTCTCCGCGCTTTACCGCGTTGTTGAACTGCATGCTGCGCGCGATGTCGGATGGGTGCGTGAGCTCCGACAGGCGCACCTTGAGCAGATCCTCACGGGAGTAGCCGAGGATCTCGCAGAAGCGTTTGTTGACCCAGATCCACTGTTCGTCGAGCGTCTGGTGAGCGACGCCGATGGCCGCCTGCTCGAAGGTAGCGCGAAAGCGGTCGACTTCGTCTGTGGTCGAGGATCTACTGATCATTCCAGACTCGATCTTATTCGAGATTGCGTCGATCAACAACCATGGGAAGAGGATCGGTAGATCCTCGAGGCAACAAAAAAAGCGGGACGCCTTTCGACGCCCCGCTTCCTTCGACGGGCCGCCTCGCGGCGACCCGCCGAAGTAGGTGCTTACTCGTTCCCGCCCGGCGGGACCACGATGTTGTCGGCCCCGATTGTCACGATGACAAAGTCATCGCGGCGGTTACGCGCCCAGCAATCCTCGTTGTGCTCGGTGCAGACTGGACGCTCTTCACCGTAGCTCACAAGGTCGAACCTTGCGGCATCGATTCCGTGCTCGACGAGATACCGCTTCGCCGAGGCCGCACGACGCTGGCCAAGTGCGAGGTTGTACTCATCTGAGCCGCGCTCGTCGGCGTTACCCTCGATGCGGATTCGCATTCCTGGGTTGGCCTGCAGCCACGGGATCTTGCGATCGAGTGTCGCAGCCGCGTCGGAGCGGATGTCGGACTTGTCGTAATCGAAGTAGATCGGGCCGGTGATCGCGGTCGTGTCGATCCCAGCGACTGCCGGAGCGACGCACGCAGGATCAGTAGCTGCCAGGTTGCCGAGGCCCGGGTATGGGCACATCGCTGGAGCTGCCGGAGGCGGCGGAGGCGGTGCCGGAGCAACGCACTGCGGGCTCGACGCCGGAATGTTCTCCAGTCCAGCATACGTGCACATCACTTCGCGGCGTGCGCCACCGAACAACAGGCTCAGTCCGCCACGGCCGATCAGGTTCAGGTTCTTGTTGTCCTTGTGATAATCCGCCAGTCCGTCGAGACGGATCGCCACACGGTTGGCAACATGGAAGCGAAGTCCGACGTCGCCGGACACGCCGTACTGATACTGGAAGTTCCGTCCAATGGTTGGAACCGTTACCGCATTGGGAATTTCGAAATTGGAGCGAACCACTCCCGCGCCAAGGAGGAACTGCACTCTATTCGCGACAGGAATGTTGTAGAGCATGCGCAGCGCGAAGGTGGTGTACCGCACCTTGTCGCCCGCGCCGGCGAATGCCGGTGCCGGATCACGATCGAGGCTCGGTGAATACTGCCCGTCGCCCTCGAGCTCCCAGTGCACATCGCTCAGATATACGCCGACACGTCCGCCGAATCCGATTCCGTCCTTCGGTTGGCCGGGCGCTTTGTCATCAAAATGCGTGAACTGAACGAACGGGCCGATCTCGAGCATTCCGGGAAGCGCCCACACGGAATCACCGAGCTCGTCCCACCACTGATAAGGGCGCCATGGAGCGGTGGGTACCGTGCTCGTTGCGCCGCCGAAAAGCTGCAACGGGTTCAGCCCGAGCTGCAGTCCCGCCTGCGCGCGCAGGTTCGTGTGTGAGTCGAATGAGGGACCGCCGGCACCGATCGATGGCGCGCCGTGGAACATGTAGTCGGCGATTCCGTCAACGCGTAGCGCGATGACTCCGAGACCGATCTGGAATCCGAGGCCGCCACTGACGCCGTAGCTGTAGCCACGGCGGTTCTGCCGGATTTCGGCGAGCGTCTGCCCCGTCGGCTCATCGGGCTCGTATCCCGCATAGCTGGTGAGGAGGCCACCCGCAGCGATGTGGATCGACGCCACGTTCGCGAATGGGAAGCTGTAGCGCAGCTTAACCGATGTGGGTGCGTACCAGATCTTGCCGCTCTGGCCCGTGCCGACCTGCTTCGGCCGGTTGTAGGAATTCTCCCACTCGATATTCCAATTCGGGGCGAAGAACGCGCCGACTCGGCCACCGCCACCGACGACGTTGTCGAGCTTAAGCGCGTCGTCGAACTTCGTGTACTGCCCAAATCCGCCTACGATCAGCGTGCCCGGATCTTGTGCAGCGGCCGTTCCGCCGAAGAGCAAGGCCGTCATGGCGCAGACGGTCCAACGCCTTCTCAACATGATGATTCCCTCTTTCAGAATGGTGGATACAGCAACCTCAACCGGGACATCGCGATTCGCATCTCGCCTAGGCAGGATGCATGCCGGTGGAGCCCGCCACGCCACTCCTACAGAAAGGCGCGTTAGCCCGCCGGACAATCATAGCGATCTTTTGTTCATTCGCCAGTCACACGCAAGGGAGAATCACGTGCTCCGCGACAAGAGCCGAAGATTCGCCAAACATATGTCCGTGAACGATTTCAAA
>DATBRZ010000067.1:0-5031 GCA_036560025.1 Gemmatimonadaceae bacterium
CCCGAGCGATTCGTATTTGGCGATCGCATCTGCGCTTCGGTCGAAAACGACCATCTCGTGACCGTCACGCATCAGCCGCTCCGACATGTTGCCGCCCATTCTTCCGAGCCCGATCATCGCGAGCTGCATCGCTATCCTCGCTTTGTTGTGGTGACGCCCAGCTTCGTCAGATCGGCCTGAAGCTGATCGGCCGACTCATACATTATCGTATTCATTCCTAGCCGCCGGGCCGGCCCCAGGTTCTGCTCACGGTCGTCGATGAACACCGACACCTCGGGAATGCATTGCGATATCCCGAGCGCGTGGTCGTAGAACTTGCTCATGGGCTTTCTCACGCCGAGCCAGCACGACGAGAGAAATGCGTCGAAGACCTCACGGATTCCGAACGTATCGATGCGATACCGATTTAACGCGTCGCATTCATTGTTAAGGGTGTACATCCAGTACAGACCGCTGTCGCAGAGGGCACGGGCGATTCTGATCGTATCCGGATACGGCTTGCTCTGCGCACAGATGAATCGCACGAAGTCATCACGACTGAAGGCGCGCGATGAGTGAAACACTGTGATGTCGAGATATTCCTCCAGAGACAGGCGCCCTTCCTCGAGCGCACCAACCGTCTCCTCGTGCCTGAACTGGAAATCCCGCGCATCGAGACCGAAGTGTTCGACGGCTTGAGCACGCTGCTCTCGATCCCAGCCGTTGGTGCCGAGGACACCGCCGATGTCGAAGAAAACGTGATTGATGGCCATACGCTTTATCCGCGCAGCACAGCGCGTGCGGGCCCCCCATCGAGTCCGGCGAGCCGCAGTGGAAGACAACCGAATTCGTACACTCCCGGCGGCGGCTCGGACAGATCGAGTCCCTCGACGATGATCACACCGGCGCCGAGCAATGTGCGGTGCGTCATGTGATGGCCCGAGTGAAACTGCTCGACAGACAGATAATCGACTCCCACGAGCTGCACTCCCTTGTTGACGAGATACTCTGCGCCGTCGGGCGCAAGAAACGTGTAGTCACGATGAAATTCCGCGTCGTGCAGCAGCGCTGAATTTCGCGTGCGTATGAGAACACGCGTATGCGATCCCAGATCCTGCGTACTCAGCTCCGGACCGCCGATCGACATTACAGTGTCATCGAATGCTATCAGCAGTGCCGGCCCGATCAGCCGATCCAACGGAATTGCGTCTACTCCCTCGCCGTCGTCGAAGAAATGCCGCGCAGCATCGACGTGCGTGCCCGTGTGCGAGCCGAACGTTATCCGCGAGACGTTCGAGCTTCCGCCCTTGGCGACCGATTGTTCGAGCTCGATTGAGATCGGCGGATTGCCGGGATAAACGACGCCCCCGGATTGAATTGGAATGGAGATGTCGTAGACGCGGCTCACAGCCGGCGGCTCACGATGGCAAGCTGGTGGATGCGCTCGCGCTCAGAATGAACCGGGGAATCTGCGCTTTGAAGGTCGTCGAGTCGGCACAGACGAAGTTGTAATGACCTTCCATGTATCCCTCTCCCGACTTGAGAATACAGAAGCTCTGGTACTCGTGGACCTGGCCGGGGGCGATGAGCGGCTGCTCACCCACGACGCCTTCACCTTCGACCTCGATGTCCTCGCCGGCGGAATCGTGTATCAGCCAGCGGCGCGACACCAGCTGAGCAGGCTGCGGCCCGACGTTCTCGACGCGAACGAAATACGCAAAAACGTAGTGCTGCTGCGAGGGCTCCGACTGGTCCCGCAGATACATGGGCCGCACAGTGATGCGAATGCCGTGCGATTCTCTGTAGAAAAAAGCCACTTCCCAAGTTCCCTGAAGGGAGGCGCCCGGATTTCCGGTCGCCTCCCTTCGTAGTTGTTACCAGAGTGATGCTCTCACGGCGTCGCCGCGAACCATCGGGTCGCCAGGCTTACATCCGAACGCCTGCGCGAACTCAGGCATGTTCGAGAGCGGCCCGTTCGCTCGCCATCGTCCCGGTGAGTGCGGATCAGTCATGATCCTCTGACGCTGTGCCTCATCGCGAATGTTCTGTCGCCAGATTTGCGCCCACGCGAGGAAGAATCTCTGCTCGGGCGTGAACCCGTCGATCTGCGCCGGCTTCGGCTTGCCCGCCAGCGCTTTCTGAAGCGCCGCATACGCGACGGCGACTCCGCCGATATCAGCCGCGTTCTCTCCCAGAGTGAGCCGGCCGTTGACATGAACCGTGTCGAGCACCGTGTAGTCGCCGTACTGGTTGGCGATCAGGGTCGTCCGTTGCTTGAATTTCGTCAGGTCCTCGTCAGTCCACCAATTCTTCAGGTTTCCCTGCGGATCGAATTGCGCTCCCTGATCGTCGAACCCGTGCCCCATCTCGTGTCCGATGACGCTTCCCATCCCGCCGTAATTCACTGCATCGTCCGCTGTTGCCGAGAAGAACGGAGGCTGAAGAATCCCGGCCGGGAAAACGATCTCGTTCATCCCCGGGTTGTAGTAAGCATTCACGGTCGGCGGAGTCATTCCCCACTGCGTCCTGTCGAGCGGCTTGCCGATCATCGCAAGATCGCGGCGGCGCTCGTACTCGCTGACAGCTATCAGGTTGTTGAGAAACGGTCCTTCGCGGATCGTAAGCGTGGAATAGTCACGCCACTTGTCGGGGTAGCCGATCTTTTCTGCGAAGGCCTGAAGCTTTGCGATTGCTCGCTGTCTCGTCGTATCGCTCATCCACGGCAGCGTAGCAAGCCTCTCGCGGAATACTGCTTCGAGGTTATGCACCATCTCGAGTGCGCGGGCCTTTGCAGTCGGCGTGAAATACTCGGCGACGTATGCCTGGCCAAGCGCATCACGGAGGCCCGTGTCTGTCGCACGAGTGCAACGCTTGTAGCGCGGCAACAGCTCCTTTGCGCCTGTCAAAGCAGCGTCGAAGCGGAAATCTTCGTTGACAAACGCACTGCTGAGGAACGGAGCGGACCCCTTGATCGCTCGCCATCGCACATAGGCCTTCCAATCCGATAACGGCACGTTCGCGAGCAGGCTGTCCACCGCTGCGAAGTAGGTCGGACTCTGGACGTCGACCGCCGGGATGTTCGCATTGCCGATGTCGGCGAAATAACGCGTCCAGTTGAAGTGGGGTGTCATCGATGCCAGCTGGGCGGGAGTGCGATAGTTGTACGTCGCAACCGGATCGCGCAGCTCCACGCGACTCTTGGAATTCTTCGCCAGCGCCGTCTCCAGCGCGAGAACCTTCGACGCATCAGTCGTTGCCTGAGCTGCCGGAATTCCGGCAAGCTCGAACATCTTCGCGATGTGCGCGGTGTACTTCGTCCTGAGCTCGACCGACGCCGGATCGGTCTTCAGATAGTAGTCGCGATCAGGAAGCGTGAGGCCACCCTGAAATGCTCCTCCGATTACGGAAGTGCTGTTCTTCGCATCCTGAGTCGAGCCGAATCCGAAAAGAACGCGGACGCCCTGGCGCTGAAGCCGAGCGATCTCCGTCTGCAGCATCGGGATCGAAGCGATGCTGTTGATTCGCTCGAGCCGTGAACGGAGCGGTGCGGCACCTGCGCGCTCTGCACCGGTCGAATCCATGCACGAGTTGTAGAACGTACCCAGCATCTTGTACTTGCCGCTCGTGTCCTTCGACGCCTTGTTCAGGATCTTTGTAAGCGCCTCCTGATTCTTCTCGCCGAGCTCGTCGAAGCTCCCCCATCGCGAGTATGCGGCAGGTATTGGATTGTTCTTGATCCAACCGCCGTTCGCGAACTGGTAGAAATCCACGCAGGCGTTGGCCGTGCGGTCCAGATTCGCCGGATCGAGCGGCACCGTCTGCTTGTAAGTATTCTGCGCATCCGCGGTCCCCTGGACGGCGAGCAGCAGTAGCGCACCGGCAGCGAGCCGATTGAGTCCTTTCATGTGTGCCTCGGTTAGGAAATGGTTGTCGCTTGAAAAATTAGAGAGCGTACGCAGCAAAGACCAACCCGTTCGGGCGTGTCTCACGCTTTCCTCCGTGGTGCGTTGCGGCGCCGCTTCTTCGGCGCCTTCATGATGCTTCCACGGCATTTTGGTGAGCCGCACCTGCACTCGTAAAACTTCTCCAGCTCGGCAATGTTCCCACCTGTACGCTCATATTGATAGTCGTAAGCGAGCTCCACTCCGGGCTGAATGTTTTTTCTTGCGTAGATCCAGATGCGGCCGTCCTCGATGACCGCTTCGCAATTCGGGTCGCATGAGTGATTGATCAGGCGCGCGTCATTCCCGCTACTGTTGCCGTCGACGCACGTGTCGTCATCCAGGGTGAAAAGAAAGGTGTGATGGCGATCCATTCGGTCGTCGTCATACCGGCGATCGGCCTCGTCGTTGGATATGCGCTCACCCGCGTACTCTATGATTCGCTGACCGCGGCGAATCCTGCGACGCGCGAAGACGCCGCGTCCCTGAATCCGCGACCGTCTGATCTCGTAGACGTCCCGATTGTTGTCTGATCTCCGCCTTACCTTCATTGACAGCGCCTAGTCTTCCGCGGGTGCTACGAGCCCGGTACACTCGCCAAAACCGAGCCGTGGGCGTCCCGGTGCCTCGAGGTATCCCCGCATGGTCACCTCGTCGCCATCCTCCAGAAATTGCCGAGTTTCGCCTGATTCGAGCTCGATCGGCTTCGTTCCGCGCCAGGTGAGCTCGAGCATGCACCCGCGCGAGTCTGCCGAATCGCCCGAGACGGTTCCGCTCGCAATGAGGTCGCCCGGCCGGAGGTTGCACCCGTTGCTCGTGTGATGAGTCAGCATTTGTGCCACTGTCCAGTACATGGTCGAGAAAGCGACCCGACCGAGCAGGGCGGGCGCGGCCTTTTCCGCCCGCATGCGCTCCGTTCTAAGGTAGACCTCGAGAAAGGCGTTGAGCCCCCCATGTGCGGCGTCGTCAGCGGACGATAGATATGGTAGCGGAAGCGGATCTCCCTTCGGCCGAGACGAAGCTGGAACCCGATAAGGCTCCGCAGCTTCGCGAGTGATTATCCACGGTGACACCGTCGTCGCGAAGTTCTGGGCGAGGAACGGACCAAGCG
>DATBRZ010000068.1:0-5736 GCA_036560025.1 Gemmatimonadaceae bacterium
GCGGCGGCGCCCTGCTTCGCCAGTACCTGAACGAGCGCTACGACTACCGCGGTTCCTGCGGTCCAGATCAGTGCCTTGTTCCAGTCACGTCCGCGCTGCGGGGGCGAGGCAGGCGGATCCTCGGACGCGATCTTTCGCCATCCTGCATCGAGCGAGTATTGAACGAGCGCACCGGCAGCCATGGCCGAGCCGGCGCCAAGAGCCATCCACGCTGCCTTGCGAGTCGCCCTACTCATGGGCGAGTCGTGCGATTACCGGCGAGCGTAGACGGTGGTCTTTCCGTCCTTATCGAAGGTGAGAACGTCATACCGCTGGCTGAACGCACCCTCCATGCCGGGAGAGCCCATCGGCATCCCCGGCACGGCGAGCCCCGCAACTTTTGGCCGTTCGGTCAGCAGCTTTTTGATCACATCCGCGGGGACGTGACCCTCCACTACATAGTTGCCGACGATAGCGGTGTGACACGACTGAAGTTGTTGCTTCACGCCGTACTTCGTTTTCACCGCTGAGAGATCGGGCATGTTCACCGACTCGACTGCGAACCCGTTTTTCTGGAGATGCTCGACCCAGCTCTTGCAACAGCCGCACGTTGGTGACTTGTAGACTTTGATCGGAATCGGCTTCGCAGCGGGGACAAGCGCCGCAGAAACTCCGGCTGCCTTTGCATCATCGCCTCGCAAAACGAGCAAACCGGTCGCTCCGGCAATCAGAGCGAAGCCAAGCACTGCAACAACGCGAGTCATTTTTCTTCTCCTGATTCAACAGGCGCACCCGCTTCCTGCCATGCGCGCCAACCACCCGCAACGGACTTCACGTTCGAGTATCCCATTTTCTGAAGTGAATCAGCGGCAAGGACCGCGCGAAATCCACCTCCACAGTAGAGTATGAGCTCCGCGTTCGGATCGGGCGCGAGCTTCTCGATATCACGCTCGATGATTCCTTTTCCGATATGCTCGGCCCCTTTGGCATGACTCTCATCCCATTCGTTGTCTTCGCGCACGTCGATGAGACGGGCTCCTCGCTTTACTGCCGCCCGTGCTTCATCGACAGTTAGTTCGCGCACGCGCGGACGTGCCTCGTCGACAATCTTCAGGAAACCCGGTGAATGCTGCTTCACTTTGCGGTCGGTTGAGGCCCGTCGAGCTCTTCGATGGTTCGGTTCGACGGCCCGCGCTCCTTTTTGAGTCGCGCGGATACTTCCTCGGCACGCTCCATGACGCGGAGAATATTCTCGCCCGCGAGCTTGCGCAGATCCTCATCTGACCAGCCGCGCCGGGCGAGCTCCGCGAAGAGCGCCGGATATGTGGAAACGTCTTCGAGTCCCTTGATGACGTTCGAGATTCCGTCGAAGTCTCCGCCGATCCCGAGGTGGTCCACTCCGGCAATCTTCCGCACGTACTCGATGTGATCGGCTGCCTCAGCGAGCGTTGGCTGCGGCCGAGGATGCTGTGCGCGCCATGCTTCGGAGCCGCGACGGATCGCTGCAGTGTCTCGCGGGGTTGCTTTGCGGAGCTCGGCGATCGCGCGATCTTCTGCTCGTTCGTACTCGAAGACCGACTTCGATATGAATCCCGGCACGAACGTCACCATCACGATGCCGCCATTCGCCGGCATGCGACGGAGAATTGAATCCGGAACGTTCCGCGCAACATCGACCAGCGCACGGGCGCTCGAATGCGAGAAGATGACAGGAGCCTGCGAGACCTCGAGCGCATCGCTCATCGTTGCGGGCGACACGTGCGAGAGATCGACCAGCATTCCCATCCGATTCATCTCGCGCACGACTTCCTTTCCGAACTCGGTAAGTCCGCCGTGCTTCGCTGAATCCAGCGCAGCATCCGCCCATGCTGTGGTGACGTTGTGGGTGAGCGTCATGTATCGCGCACCGAGGTCGTAGTACGCGCGGAGAGCTCCGAGCGAGTTCTCGATTGCGTGTCCGCCCTCGAGCCCCAGCACGGATCCGATTTTGTGCGCGGCGAACGCGCGTCTCATGTCCGCCGCTGTCAACGCCCATTGCAGATGATCGGGATACTTCGCGATGAACTGTCGCGCGATGTCGATCTGCTCCAGCTGCACCCGCGCGAATCCCGAATCGGCGACGGCCATGTCGCCGGGGATATAAACCGACCAGAATTGCCCGCCGACCATTCCTTTCTGCAGACGCTCGAGATCAGTCTGACCGGCCGTTCGCTTTCTGAGATCGTATGCGTCGACATTGTGCGGCGCGGTTTTGCTCTCTCGAATTGCCCAGGCGAGATCGTTGTGCCCGTCGATGAGCGGCGTCGACGACAGCACGCGCCGGGCGCGGTCGAGGTCGGACTCAGTCGTCAGAGATGCTCTCGCAGTTGCGCAGCCGCAAAGCGCGGGAAGCGCGATAAGTAATGACTGCCATTTCATCGAGGAGCTCGGATGGGGGAGCAACAGCGGAACAGATAACTGCAAACTGCGGACTGCCTGCGGATTGGTGACGGCAAGAAAGAAAAAACTTAACGTGCTGGACGGAGCTACTCCATCGGGATAAAATCCGCGAATGCCCGAGCGCAAAGCAGGCGAGCTGGATTTCGGAGATCAGAAGACACTCGACGCTGCGCTCTCCAAAACGGCGCAGGTACTGAACGAATCAGGAATCCTGCGCGTCACCCGGCAGGTTCGCGCCAAGCTCGCCCGCGGCGAGACGGTAGTGAATCTCACCGTCGGCGATTTTGATCCGCGCTACTTCCCGATCCCGCGAAAACTCGCGCGGGAAATTCAGGACGCGATCGCCCGCGGCGAGACCAACTATCCGACACCCGAGGGAATGCTCGCACTGCGTCAATCGATCTCGGACTACGTCTTCCGCACAGCGGGTGTCCGATATCCGGTCGAGTCGATCGTCGTCTGCAGTGGAGGACGACCGGGACTGTACGGCGCCTATCGAGCCGTCGTGAATCCCGGCGACAAGGTTCTCTACTCGGTTCCATCCTGGCAGAACGACGCGTATTCCGCGATCACCGGCGGACAGTCGATTGAAATCGAGGCGGCGCACGATACGGGTTTTCAGCCCACGATCGAGCAATTCGCACCGCACCTGGGCGAAGCTGCAATGCTCTGCATCTGCTCACCGGGAAATCCCACTGGAACGGTGATGACCGAAGAGCAGCTCCGCGACATTCTCGTCGCTGTCGTAGACGAAAACCGCTCGCGCGAATCAAAGGGAAGACGGCCGCTCTTCGTTCTCCACGATCAGATGTACGGAGCACTCGTCTCGCGCGGCCAGCGGCACATTTACCCGACATCGATGGTACCGGAGATCGCGAGGTGGTTGATCTCGGTCGATGGAGTCTCGAAAGCATATGCTGGCACCGGCTTGCGCGTGGGGTGGATCCTTGTTGCTCCAGCTATTGGCGCGCGGGTTCGGGATCTCCTGTCTCACGCCGGCGCCTGGGCGCCACGGGCCGAGCAGGCCGCTGTTGCCAACTTCCTCAAGGATGAGGACGCGATCGCGGAGTTCCGGAAGGAAATGGATGAGCGGCTGGCGGACCGTATGGGCGCTATGTATGACGGATTCGAATCGATGCGGCGCGACGGATATCCCGTCGATTCGATCAATCCGCAGGGCGCGATTTACTTCTCCGCGCAGTTCTCGCTGCATGGTGCGAGCTTCGCCGGCCGAAAGCTCCAAACGGATGACGACATCCGCGAGCTGTTGCTCGAGACCGCGGGCGTGGCGGTCGTGCCGTTTCGCGCCTTCGGCGTTCGGGCACATACCGGCTGGTTCCGCCTCTCGGCCGGCGCGGTATCGATGGATGAGATCCGGGAGATGTTCCCTCGACTCCGGGCGTTGTTGGATCAGGTACACTCGAGCGATCCCCAGCTTGCGGTCAGCACCTCCCGGGGGGTTTGAAACTATTTGAGGTCGCTTTTCGTGAGGGAGGTATGTTCCCGTATCCAGCTCAAATAGTCGCGTTCGCGTTCCTCATACTTGCCGCGGGCGTGGTTACCAAAGGGCTGCTCGTGACCTGGTACCGTTTGAGCCGCGGCAGCGGCGAGATAAAGGGGGGCGCCGATCGACTCACTCAACTGGAAGAGCGGGTCAGAAAGATCGAAGCAGCAACCACCAGCCTTCTTGTCGACGTATCAAACATGCGGGACAAGCAGCGATTCATGTCGGCTCTGCGCGAATCGCATCCAGCGCCGCCGCCCCCCGCGCAGGCGACCGCAAACGCGGGCCCGTCACCGATGGTGACTCAGAGCATCCCAATCATTCCGCGGGTTCGTAACTGACCTAGCTACCCCCTCTACCACCTATCGGGGAGTAACCGCGGAGAACGCGGAGAACGCGGAGAACAACGGAACAGCTTTTCTGTTGTTAAAACCAGAAAAACGATTTTTCTGGGGTTTCTCCGCGTTCTCCGCGTTCTCCGCGTGCTCCGCGGTTACTCCCTTGTGAGATGCGTGAGGGGCTAGTGAGACGGTTAGGCTGGCTGAACGGGAATAGGCCTCTCAGCACTGGCAGTATCCGGCGCGCGGGGGTTGTCCGCGACCTTGTCCGGTGTCGAGTCATTCGCATCCGGATCACTAGGCTTTGCGTGTCGCCGCACTAACGTGAGAATCGTATACACGGCGACCGCCTCGCTATTCTGATTGGTCACCTCGACGTCCCACGCGACAACGCCCTGAGGAATCATTCCAGGCTGCGTCTCCTTTTCGGTCTTCTGCTTGCACGTAAGCCGCGCCTGAATCGTGTCGCCGACATACACGGGCTTAGTGAATCTCAGATTGTCGAGCCCATAGTTCGCGAGAACCGGCCCCGGCGCGGGATCTACGAACAATCCAGCCGCCGCCGAGAGAACGAAGTATCCGTGCGCGACCCGCTTTTCGAAGATCGACTCCTTGGCTGCGATGTCATCCATATGCGCGTAGAAGTGATCGCCGCTGATTCCCGCGAAGTTCACGATGTCAGCTTCACTGATCGTTCGACGATGAGTGATCAGAGTCTCACCGATCCTGAGCTCGTCGAAATACTTTCTGAACGGGTGCACGCGATCTGACGGCTGTGCTGCGCCCTTGATCCATTCGCGCGACACGTGCGTCAACGTTGTCGGCGACCCCTGGAGCGCGGTCCGCTGCATGTAGTGGAGCGTGCTCCGGGCACCACCAAGCTCTTCTCCTCCACCGGCGCGTCCGGGTCCACCATGAATGAGTCCCGGCAATGGGGATCCGTGTCCCGTAGATGCCTTTGCACTGTCCTTGTTGATCAAGAGAAGCCGGCCATGGTGCGACGAAACTCCGAGGACGACATCCCGCGCGACCGAATCATCCGAAGTGAACAGCGAGCCGACGAGACTGCCGCGACCCATTTTCGCAAGCTCCACGGCTTCATCGATCGATTTGTACGGCATCACCGTGCTGACAGGACCGAATGCTTCGATCTGGTGCGGCTCTGTCACAGTCAGCGGAGCGTCATTGTATAGAAGCGTCGGCGGAAAGAACGCGCCCTTCTCCTTGTCTCCTGCAGCCACGTCGAACTTCGACGGATCTCCGTAGACGAGCTCGGCGACTCGCCGGATCTCGTCGACCTTCCCACGCACCTCCGACACCTGCGATTTCCCGACGAGCGGACCCATGCGAATTCCTTCGACCTGCGGGTCTCCGACTTTCACTCCATCGAGTCGCTTCCTGATCGACTTGATCACGTCGTCGACCATCGCCTCAGGCACGAGCGTGCGACGAATCGCGGTGCATTTCTGTCCTGCT
>DATBRZ010000069.1:0-32489 GCA_036560025.1 Gemmatimonadaceae bacterium
AGCCGGTTTTCTGAAAGCTTTCGCATTTTAGATCCAAACGTATCCCGGCTCGATCGCCGAGCGTGCGCGACGAAAGTGTCGGCGTACGATGCAGGTACGATCCCGTTCTTTGAGCTGCGTCGCGAATTGCGTCTAGTGGAATCCGCATGACCCAGTCGGCTCGTGCGGCTAGCGCAGGAGCCCCGCGCGGGGGATGCTCTCAACGAGCGGCTTGAACGTACGGAATGACCCGGGCGGGTCTCGAACCCGCGACCTACGGATTAAAAGTCCGTTGCTCTACCAGCTGAGCTACCGGGTCGGAGCCGGCGATACTTTCTTGCCGACTCGAACACGGTAGCAAAGATAATCGCGAGTCGGCCAGGCGTCCGACCCAATCGATTGTCACCGCGATGCGGTGCTGCGCTCAATGTGACGCAGATACTCCGACGCCACTGTGTTGAGCGAGTCGATAGCCAGCGCTTTTCGAAAACTGTCGGTGGCCTCGGTTTTCTTCCCTGACATCAGATACGCCTCGCCAAGCCCCGCATAAGCCCAGTCCTTCGACGGGTTGAGCTCCGCCAGAAGCTTGTACGTTTCCGCCGCTCCGGCGAAATCGCCGCGGTGCATCAGCTTCGTCGCAGCCGCGTTCAACATCTGTGCGCTGGCCTTCCGCAGTGGCGATGCCGTATCAGCGGCCGCAGCCCGGAATTCCTCCAGTGTCTTCGCGATCCCCTGACCGGCCGCGACCTTCAACAACGAATCACCGCGCGGAGTAGTCCATTTTTCGACCTGACTCGCCTCAGCCTCGATGTTCAGCTCGATGTCGACATTGTCAGATATCGACATCCGCCCGGGATCGAACTCTGAATTCCAGAACTTTGTGCCGAGTATGCCGTAGTCCTTCCGGTTAAGCGAGAGCTTGCCGAGGAAGCCCATGCGCTTGTTCCCCCAAGCATCGCCCATGAGCGCATGAGTCTGCCTGAACGGGATTGCGACCTGCTTCGTGACCCCGTGGATGGTGAGCGGGCCGCGAGCAACAAAACCCGTCTTCGTTCGATCAATCCGCTCGCTCCTGAACAGAATTACCGGATACTTCCCGGCGTCGAAGAAGTTCTCGCTCCTCAGATCCTTGTCGCGTGATTCGACATTGGTGTTGATGCTCTTCGTTTGGATCACCACCGACACGCTCGAGCGACGCGCATCGACGGTGTCCACCATGATCGTTCCGCCGAATTCCGAAAAAGCGCCGCGCACCGTCGAGAGACCCATGAATCGCACCGAGAACTCAATGGCCGAGTGCGGCCAGTCGACGTCGAGCCGCTGAACCGGTAATCCGGTCTTTCCGGAGAACGACGCAAAGGTCGCCGACTGAGCTCTCGTTCCGCCGGGAACAAACGCCATGAGGACGACCAGCGACAGGCGAATGACATTCGACAGATGACGTGACATTTGGAATCCCGCCTCAAAGGGTGATTGTCCGAAGGATTCCAACATCGCTCGCCGGCAGTGTCGGCCGACGTACTTTGTGGCGAAGGGTCGCTAGCGAGTGGCGACCGGCGCTGCCGATCTCGCTGCAAGGCTTTTGAACATCTCTATCACTGCCTTCCGATATGCTCGACTCACGCGAAGCTTTTCGCCGTTCTCGAGCACGACAATGTGGCCACCGCGTAACGAGTGTCGCAGCTCTCGCACACGATCGATGTTTACGATCGCCGACCGATGAATGCGAACGAATCGCGCGGGGTCGAGGCTCTTCTCGAGCGCGCCGATCCTCTCCCGCATCAGATACGTTTGTCCGCCGGCATGGATTCGCACGTAATTGTCTTCCGCGCGAATCCAGTCGATGTCGACCGCAGGAATCCTGACCGTCCTGCCGCGATCCCCGATCACGATTTCGTTCGTTCCGTTCGATCGAGTGAGGCGCTCGACAAGCGCGCGTAATCTCTTCTGCTCGGCTGCGAATTCCCTGCTCTGCAGTCGACTCCTCGCCGACTCGAGCGCGTCGCGCAAACGATCCGGGTCCGGAGGCTTTAGCAGATAGTCGGTGGCGTGCACCTCGAAGGCCTTCACCGCGTAGTGATCGTGCGCGGTGACAAAGATTACTGCCGGTTGAGATTCTCGTGGCAGCGCGTCCAATAAGGCAAATCCGCCGACACCGGGCATCTGTATGTCCAGCAACATCACGTCCGGCCTCGATGCGCGCACCGCAGCAAGCGCGGCATCTGCGTTCGGCGCTTCCCCAACGCACTCGATGTCGTCAATCTGCTCCAACAGCCGAGCGAGATGATGTCGAGCGAGGCGCTCATCGTCGACGATCAGAACGCGCAGCTTCTCCTTCATATACCCGGTTCGATCAAGTCGTTTTGAAGTCGCAGCGGAATCGATATCGATACGCTGGCGCCGCCGCCCGGCAGCGAATCGAACTTGATGCTTTGATCGTCGCCGTAGAGCTGCTGAAGCCGAGCGCGAGTTGTACGAACGCCGACTCCCGACGAAAGCTCCATTTCCTCCTGACGAATTCCGGGCCCGTTATCGGTAATGGACACACGAAGATTCCCATCATGACGGGCAGCCCCGACGATCACCCGCGCTGTTCGGCGGCCATCGGCAAGCGAGAACTTCACTGCATTCTCGACAAGCGGCTGCAACAGAAACCCTGGCACGAGCGCATCAACCGTATCGTCGGGCACATCGAACGCGAACTCGAGCCGATCCTCGAAGCGGATTTTCTGAATCTCGAGATATATCTTCGCGGAGTAGACTTCTTCGCCGAGCGGCACTTCCGGTGTCTCAGATGTCGAGAGAGAGTATCGAAGCAGATCGGACAGACGCCTGATCATCAATGTTGCCCTGGCGGGATCCTCATGAACCAGCGCTATGATCGAGTTGAGAGTGTTGAACAGGAAGTGCGGCTGAAGCTGGGTCTGAAGCGCGTTGAGCTGCGTTCGCGCGAGAGTAGCTGCGAGCTCGGCCGCAGCAATCCTGCGCTCGCGTGATTCGCGCCCATAGCGTACGAGATACACGACCGCGAGAATGAGGCAGTACACGAGCGTATCGAACGCCAGCGCGCTCGAGAGTCGCCCGCGGAACATGTCGCGGATGGGAGCGATGTCCGGTCGCCAGTAGAACTGCGGGATGATCGCCGAGAGAATGAGGGCATGCACCACGACGATCCCGAAAGCGATCGGCAAGTGCGCCGCGAGCATCCATCGTCGCTCGCTCGACAGCGGCAGCTTGCGCGCTGCAATCACCACCAGCGGAGTGACCGCACCCCAGGCCCACCACGTAATGGTGGTTTGGAGCAGGACATCGCCCCATACCGGATTGCGTCCGGCCGTGCTCTCGCCGACGTAACGCTGCAAGGCGAAGAGCAGCGCGAGACTCGTGTAGACCGCAACACCGACGAGTATCATTCGCCATAGCCGGTCGCTGTCGGCACGCACGCGCAGCTCGGATGTCATGCAATACGTGTTACGACGTATCGCACCTCTCGGCAATCCCCGAGTGGCGAGCCGGTTTCAACGTGTGGCGGTTTGCTTCGATACCGTCTAGGCCGCCTGGGCAGTGTCGGTCTCGACTCGCTCCGTCGCGGGAGTTGTTCGCTCGCCGAGGAATTCGATCCATTGAGTCTTGAGCACCGGGTAGTTCTTCGTGGCTTCGACCAGATCTATGAAGCATCCGATCGTCGTCTCGAAAAAGCCCTGTAGCTTCCCGTCCGCGATTTTGCCATCGCCCGCGAATGCCTGATGCGCTTGCGCCAGTGAGAACATGTCGGGGTATACTCGCGCTCCGAGGTGCTCGAGCGGAACGCGAAGCGCCCACAAGCCGCGGTTACCACCTACCATCGACGGCGATGCCGACATCAACAGGCCTTGCTTGCCCTTGAACGGCTGTGGATGGAAGCGGGAAACCCAATCGATCGCATTCTTGAGAACGCCCGGGAGCGAGGCATTGTACTCGGGCGACGAAATAATGAAGCCGTCGACCGACTTGAGACGATCCCTCAGTCGAGTGGCGCCGAGCGGTATTCCTGACTCCTTCTCGATGTCCAGGTCGTACGATGGACAATCGAAGTCACTCATGTTGGCGCGGTCGACTCCACTCCCCCGCGATTCGACAGTCTTTGCGGCCAGATCGGCCAGCCTGGCGTTGAGCGAGGTGCTGCTTAACGATGCTCCGAATATGAGGAAGTTCACCGCGCAATTCTGTTGATCCGACATATGACTGTCTCCTTGGGCTCACCACTTGTATGTCGATGTCTGCTTCGTCAGAACGTTTGTTGCACATCGCACGCCGCCTCTGCCGCCGCCGTGCGTTTGCCCTACATTATGAGACTGTGCAGACGCACCTGACTGCCCGAGTCGCCAAAGCTCTTATCGCTTCGTGGTTCGTCCTCTCCGCCGGAGAGTACGCGCCTCTGAGTGCGTGCGAGGCGCATCGTGGCGTCGCAATGATGTTGGCGGGGTCGACCCATGAGACGGCGCGGGAACCGACACATGGTCACGCCTTGCATCAGCAGACACCGGCATCGACGTATGACGCCGGCAATCCCAAGGGCGCGTCAGTTCCATCGCATGACCATGGCACCCGGTGCTGCTGCACGGGTGATTGTGATTCACCGCCGGTGGCGATCGTTCCCGTGTCTCCTGTCCCGCTCGAGATCGCTCCGCACGCCCAACCACGGGTCTCATCACTCCGTGAATCCCCGATCGTCGAGTCGAATCACGGAGTTAGACTTCCTCCCGCCAACGGACCTCCCTCGATCAGCTGACGCTCAACGCTCAGTGAATCGGCGCTCTCGATAGAGATTCGCCGGCTGTCGCCGCGGTTCGAGCGGTCGCAGCTCAATCAGAATCAGAGGGAGAAATGCAACGAATAGAAAAGACGTGTAGGCGACAATGTCGCTGTTGCGCTATTGGATGTAGTCTGGTGCTGGTCGCGGTTGCCGGTCGCAGACTGCCCGCGCAGGACACAGTCACAACCGTGCCCCCCGCGACGTCACTCGCAAAAGTCACGATCATCGGTTCGCGCACCGATCTGGACGAGGCCCGAGCGCGGATCCGTGAGATTCCGGGCGGAACGGCCGTCGTCGCAGGACCTGAGATTCGCGCCACCAGGCAAGCGAACCTCAAGGACGCGCTCAAATTCACACCCGGCGTCTTCGTGCAGCCGCGGCTCGGTGCCGCCGACGAAAGTCAGATATCCATCCGCGGCTCCGGACTCAGAAACAATTTCCACGCGCGCGGGGTGAATCTCCTCGTAAATGGAATGCCGTACCGCAATGCCGACGGCTTCACCGACTTCGAATCGCTCGAGCTTCTCACCACGGAGTCGATCGAGGTTTACAAGGGAGCGAATGCGCTTGCTTTCGGTGGGTCAACGATGGGCGGCGCCATCAACCTGGATACGAAAACCGGCTACACGGCTCCGCGAGCGGGTCTGTTCCTCCAGGGAGGGAGCTTCGATTTTCTCAAGGGACAATTGGAAACCGGTGCGCGCTTCGGTGCGTTCGACACTTACGCGAGTTACGCGCACACCACACTGAATGGATTCCGCGAGTGGTCCGAGCAGCGCCGGGACCGCGTCAATGTTCACGCTGGAGCACGATTGGGCGAAGCCGCCGATGTGCGCGGTTTCTATCTGTTCGCACACGTTCGCGAGCACCTTCCAGGCGCGCTCGACTCGGCGACCTTTGCAGCGCGCCCGACCTCAGCTGACCCGGAGAATCTCCGTAATCGATGGGGCCGGGATTACGATCTGCACCACCTTGGGTTTCAGCTTCGCGCGCAGCTTACACCAACGCAGAGGATCGAGGTCAGCCCGTATCTACAGTATCGCGACATCGATCACCCGATCTTCCAGGTGATAGCGCAGATCAGTCACGATTACGGCGCCGAAGTTCGATACCAGAATTCGTCACCGCTGGGTGGGCTCGACAACAGATTCACATTTGGAATTCAGCCCGCGTACGAGACGATGCGGAACCGGCAGTTCGTCAATGTGCTCGGAAAGCACGGCGACCTCACCAAGAATCAGCATGATGAAGTGACGATGCTGGGGGCATATGTAGAAGATGTGCTCGGGTTGACTCCGGAGCTTTCTGCCATTGCGGGCGCACGATTTGAAACATCGACCAGGAAGACGACGGACCATTTCCTCTCGAACGCGGATCAGTCCGACAGCCGCACGTTCCGCCCATTCACACCACGTGTCGGACTTCTGTATCGCCCCGCGCGGCTCGATGGTGAAATCTTCGCGAATGCGAGCCGTACTTTCGAGCCGCCGCTTCTCCTCGAGCTGAACAGTCTCACGATTCCCGGCTTTGTCGATGTGAAGGGACAGCGCGCGACGCAATACGAGATTGGCGCGCGCTCGCGACATGCGACTGCGTCATGGGAGCTATCACTCTTTGACATCGAGCTTCGAAACGAGATTCTTAATGTCAACGTCAGGCCGTTCCCTGGCGCTCCATTCACCGTGCCGACTTATCGCAACTCCCCGCAGACGAGACACTCGGGCGTCGAGGCCGCAATGTCTTATCAGTTCCCGGGAGCCGTGTTTGTCGGCGGAGACGTGAGGGACCACGTCGCGCTTCGCGGCGCGTACACTTACTCGCGATTTCGCTTCGTGGAGGACTCGACGTATTCCGGAAATGACATTCCGGGAGCGCCCACCCATCATCTGCTCGGCGAGATCAAGTACGTTCATCCGTCGGGATTCTCGATCGCTCAAACGAATGAGTGGGTACCACAATCGTATTTCGTGAATAGCGCCAATACGACAAAGAATCGCGGCTGGTACTCGGCCGGCCTGCGCGCAGAGTGGGCCGTGCAGCCGCGCGGGCTGACGGCATTCGCGGCGGTGGACAACCTCACGAACGGCAGATTCTCGCAGTCAGTGCAGGTGGACAACGCAGCCGGAAAGTATTTCGAGCCGGCCGACAGACGCGCCTTTTACGCGGGGTTGCGCTGGGCGAAATAACCGGTCGCAGAACGAAGCAGCGCGCACGCCGCTGCAGCAGGATCACGGCGGTGGGCGCGCTCCTCGCTTTCGCAACGATCCTCACGCCGTCGCGGCTGCTCGCGCACGCGACGCTGATTGCGTCGCAGCCGGCAGCGAACGCTCACCTGTCCGAGAGTCCAGCAACAATTCACCTCACGTTCAGCGAAGAGGTAGTGCCGCGGCTCTGTCAGATTCGCATCGTGACCGCCACTGGCGAGAAGATCGAGCTGAGCGTGGTCGGCGATCCGCACAATGTACGCGCAGTCTCCGGCACTCCTGCTCGACTGGGACCGGGATCGTATACCGTCGAGTGGCGTGTACTTTCCGCCGACGGTCATCCGGCACAGGGTTCGTTCCCGTTCACTATCGGCGAGCCTCCAGCTCCGGTAATGACCGTACCTACGCCTGCGTTGCCCGCGGCGCAGGCAAATCCGGATTCCATCGTGAATGGCGGAGCAACGATTGCCGGCGCTCCGACTCTGCTGGCCGCGCTTCGCGGTGCGGCGATGGTAGCGCTCCTTGGTGCGACCGGGTTGCTGCTGCTTGCTTTGCGCGGTCGTTCAACCGCACCCAACGTTGGCGCTCGGCGTTACTGCACTGTCCTCACGGCGGCAGCAGCAATTTTTTTCGCAGCTCACTTCGTTGGATGGCTCATCCACACCGCACCTGATCAGCGACTCACTTCTGATTGGGTAACGGCTGTGATACAAACGCCGCCTGGAATCGTAGAGGGACTTCGCACATTGCTGGTGCTTCTCGCCGCCTGGGGTTTGTTCGCGGCGCGACGGACAGGTCTCGCTGGTGTCTTCGCCCTCGGCGCAGTCGTTGTGAGTGGTGCCGCCGGACATTCCGCAGGCGCCACCCCGCTACTGAGCATTCCGCTCAAGGCCGTTCACCTCGTCGCCGTATCGCTCTGGTTCGGCGGACTCCTGTGGATCGTTCTCTCGCGTCCATCCGATCCCGAGTGCATGACAGTGGCTCGCCGAGTCTCGTCGATCGCGCTGAGCTGCGTTCTTATCATTTTCCTAACCGGCGTCGCGCAAGCGCTTCTCCTCGCGCCGCTCCCCGAGCTCGTCACTTCAGCGTATGGTCTCGTGCTCGGATTGAAGACTGCTGCGTTTCTCATACTGATCGGATTCGGCTGGTTCAATCGGTTTCGACTTATTCCGGACATCGGAAGCGAGGAGTGCAGGGTTCGGCTTCGCGCTTCAGCAGCGCGCGAGTCCACACTGATGGTCGTCGTTCTCCTGCTTGCGGGACTGCTTGCATACGTTCCGACGCCCCACGCTGAGGCGCACACTGCCGCAATTCAAAGCGAAATTCACGCGCAATGAGAATCAGAGTGAATTTCGACAGATGGATCCTCACCGGGGCTCTCGCATTCGCACTGTTCGTGACCAGCGCACGACCCGCTCGCGCCCACGCTGTCGTCTATCCGCGCAAATCGACTCCAGGCGCGTACGAGAAGTACGTGCTCCGCGTCCCCAACGAGAAGGACTCGCCGACGCTCAGCGTGGAGATTCGCTTTCCTTCTGGAATCCGCGTCGTGTCGTTCGCCGATGTTCAGGGCTGGACGTTGCGCACAATCACCGACTCGGCCGGTAAGATCACCGGTGCGGTGTGGACCGGATCGCTGTCGCCCGATCGATTCATCGAGTTTCCCTTCATTGCGGTGAATCCTGATGATGCGGCGACACTGACGTGGCCCGCGTACCAGACGTATGCCGACGGGGAGAGGGTGGAATGGGTCGGACCCACGGATTCAAAGCGCCCCGCGTCGTCGACTACGATTGCGAGCGCGGGACGTGAGAATCTTTTTCTGCGACTCGCAGCATTCGCCGCTCTGCTGCTCGCGTTGATCAGCCTCGGGGTTGCCGTCCGTCCCCGCACCACGTAACTCGTAACCCGCGACCTCGGCTATCGAGTCTTCAGCAGCTCGATGTTTCCGTTGACTGTCTCCATTCGTATCCTCGAACCGCCGCGTCCAATCGTTCCCTCGGCGTGTCGCGGACCGAATCGTCCGGAGATCTGCACCGGATAGTCCGTCGATATTCCGCCGTGCATTGTATCCATTCGCACGGTGGCATTGAGTGACGACGGGGTCTCGACGCGTATCGTCCCATTCACGGTGTTGAAGTCCATGTCCCCGTCATTCGCCAACGCCAGCATACGTGCGTTCACGTCACCATTCACGGTCGTCGCGCTCACCGGCCCTGCGCTCGTCGAAACCTCGACGCCGCCATTCACTGTTGCAGCACGCACCTGTCCGCCCGCGTTTCGAACTTCGACGCCGCCATTGACGGTGCTCGCATTGACGCGCGAACCAACGTCGCGAACGCTCATCGATCCGTTCACAGTGCCGGCTTCGACGTGCACCCCGCGCGGAACCCTCACAGTGAAGCGGACCTCGACCTCACGATCCCGACGGCGTCCGCGATCCCCGCTGGAGTGAAGACCGTCCGCATCGCATTCGTCCCGATCGTACCACATCGCGCAAATGCGAATGTCACCGCCGCTCGGAACGACCATGAAGCTGACGTCTCTGATGTCGCCATTGCGACGCGGAATCTTCTCTGCGCGGACATGAATGAGTCCGTCACCACTTGGCTCGACCGTGACCGGTCCGTTGACCGACGACAGGCGGAACCAGCGCCCTTGGTCGACGCGGCCCTGCCACGTCCACACCTCGACGTCCCGCCCGACCTCCTGAGCTCGCCCCTTCTTCGGCGCGGCCGCTATGACCGACGCAATCACCACCCACGCAACGAGACTCTTTCTCATCGTATTGCTCCTTTATTCGCGACCGGTATCGCGCTCGATTCTGATCCCGCCGCTGAAAGTTTCGGCAACAACGCGGGCGCGTCCGTCACCGATTGTGTACTCGAGCTTGTTGTCGAATCCCTTCGGCTGAAGCGTTACGGGAAAGTCACTGGTGACTCCTCCGCTGAAGCTTTCGATCCGGAAGCGGGCACCTGAATTCGCCGGCACCACGAGCCGAAGCGACCCGGAGTGAGACTTGAACTCGTACGTACCCGCAGGATCGAAAGTGCCAGCGTACTGGATTGGGCCGCTCACGGTTCCCGACCGCACCAGCTTCGATCGCACGCCGGTCATCAGAAGACGGCCACTCACTGATTCGGCGGCGACATCGCCAGCCACTTCATCCATCTGGATGGTTCCGCTGACCGTTCCTGCCTCGACATCGCCGTCGACTGACGAGAGCAGAAGTCTCCCCGACAAGGTGTGAGCGCTCACCTTCCTGATTGCGTCCGTGATCTCGACGTTGCCGCTCATGTTCTCGACGGTGACTTCGCCCCTCACGCCCCGGATCGCGACCGGAGCGGACATCGAATTGACGATCAGTCGCGTTCCGCGCGGCACACTAATGTCGAATTCGGCGTCGGAGTTCGTGTCATGCCGGCGCGTGTCGACGCCCAGCCGAACTCGGCTCGGGCTCGCGTAAAACTGTAGCAGCCCGGACATCACCCGAGCTCTTATTCGGACCTGCGATCCATCCGTCCCGTTGATGTTGACGCGGCCGCCCATGAGCGACACGTCAACGGTTCCCTCCCTCGTCAATGCCACGGTGGTATCCATGACATCGTCATATCGAGAGCCCTGCGCGGACGCGGAGGCGGCATTACACGCCAACGTCGCGATCGCGAGGAGCAATGCACGTAGCTTCATTTCCATCGGTTCCTTATGTGCGCGATGGCAGGAGAGCCACCGTCCGCAAAAGCTCGACTTTCTTGTCGAGAACGGTTTTGAGCTGATCCGTGAGAAGGCCGCTGGCTGGATCCCGCGCGAGCGCTTCACGACTCTTCCTTAGCGCTGCGTCGATCACTTTCAGGTTTTCCTCGATCACTGTCACGGTAGCCGGGTCGAGATCCTTTCTTCGTGTTGCAATCACAGCCTGAAGCCGCGAGATCTCGTCACCATACGCGATCTCGGTCGGACTCAACGATCGCGCGGTTAGTCGGGCAGCCGATGGAGTGCGCACCGCAGGCCGTGACGCCGCAACCGCACGCGGCGCCTTCGGAGCGGCCAGCGTCGATCGGCCAGGCTCCGAACTCGGCCCGCTGCCCGCGGATGCAACTGCGCTCCCTCCTTCCGGAGCAGGTGCAATCGCCGGAGTCGAATCGCGTGGACCGGTTGGCTCCTCAGGTGCCGCGCGTGTTGCCACCGTTGCCGGTCGCGACTGCATTGTACGTGACGTCACCAGATACGTGATGCCTGCACTGCTCGCAATGAGCGCCGCAGCTGCAACGGCCATCCATCGAGGCGACAGCCCGGCAACCTTGCGGGCCGGAAGCGAAACGACGCGAGGCTCGATTCGCGCTGCGATTCCCTGCCAGAGGTCACGCGATGGAGCGAGCTCCGGAAGGTTTGCGGCAGCTGCACGAATGGCACCGATATCGCGAAGTACCGCATTACAGCGAAGGCAGCTCGCCGCATGAGAGTCCATCTCCGCGCGCGCCGCACGATCCAGCGTGTCCTCGAGACACGCTGACAAACGCTCGTCGAACCTGCGGCAATCAGCCGGCAAATCGGAGCTGCTCCGCAGTTCGTAGCCGTCGTTCATCTGTTGAGCGCCTCCCTTAGTAACATCCGCGCCCGGTGAAGCTGCGCCTTGCTTCCGCCCGACGTTATCCCACACATCTTGGCGATCTCTTCGTGCTTGTACCCTTCGACGTCATGCAGGACGAAAATCTGTCTTGCTCCCGCCGGAAGTGTTTCGATCGCCGCGGTCAGATCGAGTCTGTCGGCATCCCTCGGTTGGGTCGCCGCCGGGGCGAAGATATCTATCGACGTTTCCTCGTCTTCCTCTTTTAGCCTCGCCCGCTCGCGGACGGCCTGCTTCCGATCGGTGAGCACGATGTTCACAGCGATCCTGTAGAGCCACGTGCCGAAAGCGCTGTCCCCGCGGAACTGCGGAAGCTTTTCCCATGTTCTGACGAAGACATCCTGCGTGAGCTCCTCTCCTCTTACTCTGTTTCCGCACATCCGCGTGCAGAGTGTGTAAACCTTGCCGACATGAGCCCGATACAACCTCTCGAACGCCCGCCTGTCTCCGGCCGCGGCTAGTGCGACATCCGCTGAGTCATCCACCGGAGTGGACGAGTCCATCAGCACTTGAGCCGCCACGTTCGTCTCGCCACTCGCCGGCCGAAGTGTCAGATACTCTGAAGACGCGATTGGTTTGAAGCCGGACCGGTGTTATCGGCGATCGATGGACAACGGTCCATTCGTGGTGAATGCCCGGATAGTGGGCCCGCCGGAGCCCAGATCGGTCGAGATGTTCTTGCTTATCCGGCCGACCACCGTCACCGGGAACCCAAGACTGAGCGGCCCGTTAGTGGTGCCGGCCTCCAGATGCGCCGAGTAGTTGTCCGGAACTTTTAGAGAGAGTGGGCCGTTCGACGTGCGCGCGTCGAGGCCGCTGCCCTGCCAACGACTCCCCGTGAGCATGATCGAGAGCGGGCCGTTGGACGTTCTTGCGTAGACCGTCCCCGCGAGGTTTCTCAGCGCAAGCGGACCATTCGACGTCTCCACGCGAATGTTGCCCGTCAGATCTTCGACAGCCATCGGTCCGTTCGATGTCGCTGCATCGATGTCGGAGCGTCGTGGAGTATAGATCACGAGATTCACGTTCCACGATCCGCGGCCCATGTCGCGCAATCCCTCGACCTGCACGTGAGATCCTCGGATGTAGGTGCGGATTCGCGACGCTATCTCGCGTGCATCACCTCGATCGCGGTCCTCGATTCGGATCCGCGACACTACGTGAAGGCTGTCCCTATCCCAGCCGACGATCGTGATTCCGCCGTTGCGCATTCCGTCGACGGTGAGCGTTCCCCGCGGGGCACGTGATCCAGTTTGCCGTACTTCGCAGTACGGAGTTTCGTCCCGCCAGCTGCCCCCGGAGCGCCGACACTGCTCGAGCCAGTCGTCATTATCGCGCTGCGCCGCTGCGCGCTCGGCTGGAATCGCGGCAGCCAAAAGGACAAGAGCGCTGAGTACCGATTTGGTTGTCATTGTCGGAAATGGGATGGAATTGTTTATGGCCTTCAGACAGCCGACACGGGCTGAAAGTTTGAACGGGGTGGGGTGCGGGTTACGGGGTACGGGAGTTTCCACGCGCACCCCGTACCGCTTACCCCGTACCCGAACTACTACGGTACCCGGGTAACTCGAAGTGTTACTCGGTAGGTGGGTGCGGGGATCGGCGCGGCAGAGCGCGGCACGGGAGCCACTTCCACCAGTCTCACCTCGTATTGGCCAACCGTTTCGGCCTTTGGCTCGAGCGTCGTATGGAGGGTTACGTCCTGCTCCCCCGTCGTCCCAGCTGAGGCGACCGTAAGGAGGACGGCAGCGTCGCCGGCCCACACGCACTGGACGTCTACACGGCACCGTGAGTCCGCATTCACCGAGCGGAACAACACCGCCAGGCTTGTTCCTTCGACGCTCGCGGCCTGCCCGGGTCCAAGCACGAAATCACGTGCGACCTCGGCCTGGGTCGTTGCCTTCACACCTCCCACAACGGGACTTACGGGTGTGGTCGCGCACCCGGCCAGGATTCCGCAGGCAGTGATGATTCCGAGAAAGGCTGGTCGCATATATGGGATTCTACACTGCGTTTCCGCAGTGTGTTCGCAGTTCGCAGTTAGTTCGCAGTTCGCAGTGATCTGTTACGCCTCTCCTATCTGGCCAATACGGACCTTACTTGCGCGATCGCCGCTCTCATTCCCTGTCCATCATCAGCCGTCACAGTAATGTGTCCCAGCTTCCTGCGCGGGGCAGCCGCCTTACCGTACATGTGAACGTGAACCCCTGAAATCTCACGCAGACGAGCTACATCAGGCTCCCTCCCGATCACATTTACCATTCCCGACACGCCGCGCAGATCGGTCGATCCGAGCTCCATCCCCGTGATCGCGCGCAGATGATTCTCGAACTGGCTCGTGTCAGCTCCCTCGATGGTCCAGTGACCGGAATTGTGAACGCGCGGCGCAATTTCGTTGGCGATCAGCTCACCGCTCTTCTCGAACATCTCGACGGCCAACACTCCGGTGTAATCGAGATCTTCCATCAGCATTCGCGTGAATCCCTGCGCTTTGTCCTGCGTATTCGCATCGATTCGCGGAGCCGGGGCGAACGAGAAGCGCAGCATTCCCTCGCTGTGAAAATTCTCAACCATCGGATAGAACTCGATCTCACCCGTTTGCGCGCGGACAGCGAGCACTGACAGCTCGCGATCGAAGCGAACGATCTCCTCCAGTATCGATGGCCCCGCTCCCAGCGATACCCAACCTCGCTCGAGATCGAATCGAGAGTCAATTCGAGTCTGTCCCTTTCCGTCGTACCCCTGTCGTCTCGTCTTGAGGAGAGCAGGAAACCCGATCTTGTCCGCGGCCGCTCGAACATCGCTCGTCGTCTCGATGGCGACGTACCGCGCAGTCGGAATTCCGATTCTCTCAAAGAGCTGTTTTTCCTCCACCCGATCCTGCGCCGTGCGAAGCGCCCTGGACGACGGACGCACTGGAACTTTGCCGTCGAAGAACTCCACCGCTTCCGCAGGGATGCTCTCGAATTCGTACGTGACGACGTCGAGCCCTTCTGCGAAGTGCGCAAGCGCCGCCTGATTATCGTACGCCGCCACGATCAGCTCCGCGTACTGTCCCGCCGGCGCCTGCGGATCCGGCGAGAGAAGCCGGCAATCGATCCCCAGCCTGCGGCCGGCGAGAGCGAGCATTTGCCCAAGCTGGCCGGCGCCGAGGATTCCGACTTTCACTCTTTCGCTGGGTCCGGGTTGTCGAGCACAGTCTTCGTCTGAGTCTCGCGAAAAGTCTCGATTGCCGAGCGTACATCGGGATCCGTGGTGCCGATGATCTCCGCCGCCAGCAATGCCGCGTTTATCGCACCCGATTTTCCAATCGCGAGAGTTCCAACGGGAATCCCCGCCGGCATCTGCACGATCGATAACAGTGAATCGATTCCCTTGAGCGACTTCGACTCGACGGGTACTCCGAGAACGGGAAGCGTCGTTTTCGCTGCAACCATTCCCGGAAGGTGCGCAGCGCCTCCGGCGCCGGCGATGATTACTTGAAGTCCGCGCTTCGCCGCGGACGATGCATACTCGAACAGGAGGTCCGGAGTCCGGTGCGCTGAGACTACCCGGGTCTCATTTGGAACGCCGAGCGCGTCCAGCGTTTCCACAGCGTGGCGCATTGTCTCCCAGTCGGAGCGCGAACCCATGATCACGCCGACTTTGGGATCGCTCACACCGATCAGGAAAGAAGCTGGTGCTCGGGAGCCAGGTCTTCTGCGATCGCCATCGCATCGTCCGCCGGAAGTGAATCGAGCGCGAGTACCAGCTGGCTGACGCGGAAAAAGCTGCGGCGATGGTGCGGCGTGATTCCGTGCGCGTCGAGACCTGCGATGTGCGCGCGTGTGGTATAACCCACGTTCGTATCCCACGTGTAGGCGGGATACCTACGCGCGAGACGATGCATCAGCTCATCGCGAGTCACCTTCGCCACGATCGATGCGCAGGCGATCGAGAAGCAGCGCGCGTCGCCGTGCACGACTGCGGTGTGTGGGATCGGCAGCGTGCGCATCGGTTTGCCATCGATGATCACCGTATTCGGCTCAAGCTTGAGCCGGCGAAGTGCGCGACGCATCGCGAGTACGCTCGCCTGGTAAATGTTGATTCGCTCGATTTCAGCAACCGAAGCAGCTCCAAGCGCCCAATCGAGCGCACGCTCACGGATCTTCACCGCCAATCGCGTGCGTTGCTCCGCGGTAAGGCGTTTCGAGTCATCGACGCCGGCGATTGCGCGCATGTCGGGAGGCATTATTACGGCGCATGCAACGACCGGTCCTGCAAGCGGACCGCGTCCGACTTCATCGACTCCCGCGAGCAGCGGACCGCGCTCTCGACGCAGGTCTCGCTCGATGGTCGACCACCTTTTTCGGTGATGCCTTTTGTGCTTCGGCTGATGCGAAGCGGCCGGCAGGTCAGCCGGCCGCGGGTCTGGTTCAGGTGTCAACCGCATCGAGTCGCCTGATGCTGCAGCGGTGTCGAAGCGGTCCTGCCCGGTCAGGACTCGGAGCCGGGAACCTGAACGCGAGCCTTTCGCTCGCGGATGCGCGTCGCCTTTCCAGTGAGGTGGCGCAGGTAGTACAGCTTGGCGCGTCGAACTCTTCCGCGACGAACAATGGTGACGCTCGCAAGCATCGGACTGTGAACAGGGAAGATTCTTTCGACGCCGATGCCGCTCGAGATCTTGCGAACGGTGAATGTCTCGCTGACACCGCTCCCGCGGCGCGCAATGCAGACACCTTCGAACGCCTGAAGTCTCTCCTTGTCACCTTCTTTTACACGAACATTTACGCGCAGCGTGTCGCCGGCGCGAAAGGGTGGCACGTCGGTGCGGAGCCACTCCTTCTGGGTTTCGATGAATGGATGCATATGAAGCTCTGGGCGAGGGTGGTTACTGCCCGGGAAAGGCTGTGATGTAGAACGCCAAAGTTAAGCGGTGGCTGAGGTTAATGCCACCTCGCCACCGCTCGAATCGGGTACGGCTAGCTCTTCGGCGCCGCTATTGGAGTGCTCATCTCAGCCGTGAGCTTCCACTGTCCATCCACCTTGCGCCAGACGTTGAGGTACGCGCCGTTCTCGTTCGTCGCCTTCCCACCCGGAGGAGTGACGGTCATCGAATACGTACCGTAGTCGTAGGCCATCATGCCATCGTCCGAAAACTTCGCGCTGTTCGAGTTGATCTTCGGATTGGTGATGGACGCTTTGACCAATTCGGTGTAGAGAGCGCGGACCTGATCGGTTCCGCTCGCCGGCGCCGTTCCGAATCCGTACGACACCGCGTCCGGCGTATAGAACGTCATTATTGAATCGACATTCCTGCTCATCACGTTTCGGAACCACGCCGAGTCCAGCGCGAGGATGGCGGCCGCGTCGGCCTGCCTGTCCGCCGGGGCCGGTGCAGCAGCCATCCCAGTGTCCGCGGTTGAGCTCGCCTTTTTGGCACATGCCGCTGCGGCGATTGAAGCGACTGCAAGCATCATGAATCGACCATGCATCTCTGCCTCCGTTGTGGTGAATGCGAAAAAACAGGGGCCGGCGGTCGCCGCCTCGGTGTTACATCCTGTCGAGCAGCGCCTGGAATCGTTTGTCGCTGCGCAGCGAATTCAGATCAGAGTCGTGCATCAGCCACTCCTTGTGGCCGTATCCTTTGTCAATCGCGCGCTCGAGACAGCCAATCGCGTCTTCCTTCATTCCCTCGATCGCGTAAACGCATGCGACGTTGTAGAGGAGCTGTGGATCCTCCGGATCGATGATCAGCGATCTGCGCGCCCAGTCCAGAGCCTTCTCGGTCTCACCGAGATTCGACCAGATGGTCGCTCCGAGATTCAGCGCGCGGGCGTCGTCGGGATTGAGGTCCAGCCATTGTTCGATCACCGCGACAGCGCGACGAGACGCCTTGCTCGCTTCGTGAATTCGTCCTTGCCCCGCATACGCGCTGGCGAGAAAAGTCGGCGCCTGATAATCCTCCGGACGCAATTGTGCGGCGCGCTCGAACAGCGGCGCCGCCTCGAATGATTTTCCCTGGGCGAGGCACGCCCGGCCATAGAAATACGGTGCTTCATAAAGCTTCGGATCGAGCTCCATCGCCTTCTCGAATTCCCTCGTCGCCTCGGCGAACTGCTTCTTCAGGGAGAACGTCAATCCTCTTGCTGCATGCGCTTCTGCGAGATCGGGATCGAGCTCGAGCGCCTTCTGACTCGCCGAATCGGCCTGCTTGAGGTTTGATTCACGCGCGTCGAAGTACATGAAGAGGATCGAGCAGCAGTCGGCGATGCCCGCGTACGCGCGTGCGTAATTGGGGTCGATCTCGATCGCGCGCGTGAACATCTGCCGGGCGAACTCGATGCTCGTTCGCCGGTGCTGGTGAAAGAACTTGCGTCCGCGCAGATAATAATCGTACGCCTGTACGCTATCCGTCGCGGCAACCTTCTCGATCGCGCGCTTTTCGTCCTCGCTGATGACGACGCGCAGCGCTTTGACGATGTTCTGCGCGATCTCGTCCTGAATGGCGAAGATGTCTTCGATCTCGCGGTCGTATCGATCGGACCAGAGCTGATAGCCGTTGGCGACATTGATCAGCTGGGCACTCACCCGGATCTTGTTTCCCATCTTTCGAACGCTGCCTTCCAGAACCGCAGAGACTTCCAGCTTCTTGCCGATCTCGCGGATGTCCTCGTTCTTCCCCTTGAACGCGAAGGTCGATGTTCTCGAGGCGACGCCCAGCGACTGAATCTTCGACAGCGCGTTGATGATTTCTTCAGCCATGCCATCGGTGAAATACTCGTTCTCGGGATCCGGGCTAGTGTTCGTGAACGGAAGGACAGCGATCGACTTTACGGCTTGAGCGCCGTCCGGAACGGGCGTCGACGTCGGCGTAGTCACGGTCGGGAGCGACAGCGCCTTGCTGAATTCACTCAGCGTCGGGAAACGAGCTGCGGCATCCTTGGCGAGCGCTTTCGTCAGGGCCTTCTCCACTTCCTCGGGAACGCCATCGATCACCGACTTGAGCGACGGCACCGGATCGGTGAAGCGCTTCGTCAGTATCGCCTGGACTGTTGGCCCGACGAATGGACGCTCACCACTCAGCATCTCGTACAGCATGCACGCGAGACTGTATTCGTCGCTCCGCCCGTCGATCTCAAGCTCACCCGCAGCCTGCTCCGGACTGACGTATGCTGGTGTGCCGACCACCATTCCAGTTTGCGTAAGCGTCTCGGTCCCCGCTGCGCTCACCGCTTTCGCGATCCCGAAGTCGGTAACCATCACCTCGCCTTCATGGATCAGAATGTTCTCCGGCTTGATGTCGCGATGAACTATTCCGTGGCGGTGCGCGTAATCGAGCGCGCCCGCGATCGAGCGCGCCATCATCACCGAATCCTCCAGCGTCAGCTGCTTTTCCCGATTCAGCCTCTCGCGAAGTGATTCGCCTTCGACGTACGGCATCACATAGAAGAGAAAGCCTCCCGCGTCACCGGAATCGAACAGCGGAAGGATGTGCGGATGGTTCAGCTTTGCCGCGAGCTTGATCTCGCGCAGGAAGCGATCCGAGCCGAGTGCCGAGGCGAGCTCGGGGTGCAGGACCTTGACTGCAACCTCGCGGTCGTGACGGAAGTCGTCGGCCAGGTACACCGTCGCCATTCCGCCGCGGCCGATCTCGCGGTTGATCGTGTACCGGGATGCAAGAGCACCCCGGATAGCGTCCAGATTTGAGGTAGAAACGGTCATATGAGTCGGAGCGAGTAAGCTACGTCCGCGACCACGCGTCGCAACAGTAACGGGGAAAGCCAAATCGGCTTTCCTTTAGCCGCGTTTCCGTTCGCGCGTTAACCGCTCCCCTTCCGCCCGCCTCCATTCCTCTATCCGGGCATGATCCCCTGAAAGAAGCACCTCGGGTACTTTGTGCCCCCTGAATTCGGGAGGCCGGGTGTAGCTCGGCGCGCTCAACCCACGGTCGAAGAATGAATCGCCGCGGGCGCTGTCCAAGTCCGACATGGCCCCCGGCAGCAGACGCACCGTAGCATCGATCACTGCGAGCGCCGCAGCTTCACCACCGCTCAGCACAAAATCTCCGAGTGAGATCTCCTCCGTAGCAAGATGATCCGCGACGCGCTGATCGACATCCTTGTAGTGACCGCAGAGGAGCGTCATCTCCCCGCCCTCTGCGTATCGCGCTGCGTCAGCATGCGCGAACGGGCGGCCCCGAGGCGATAAGAGAATGATCGGCGGCTTTGAGCCGATCGTCTCCACCGCCTCGAAGAATGGCTCCGGCTTCATCACCATTCCCGCGCCGCCGCCGTATGCATAATCGTCAACGGTTCGATGGCGGTCGTGCGTGAAATCGCGCAGATCGATCACCCGATACTCTACTGCACCGGCGGACTGCGCGCGCGCCGGAATGCTGAGCGACAACGGCCCGGTAAAGAATTCGGGAAAGATCGTGACGACGTTGATGCGTAGCGTCATTCTGAATCGAACAGGCCAGTTCCACGCTTCACGGTAACGACTCGCGCATGCTGGTCCGTTCGCTCGATCAGCTCGGGACGATATGGAACGAGCACGCTGCCTCTCGTGGTTCGCACGTCGAGCGTCAGTCCCTGTGGAAGCTCGTACAGTGACTCCACGGTTCCGACCCGCTCGCCCGTATCGAGCGCGACAGTCATTCCGATGAGGTCGTGCATGTAGACCTCGTCCTCACCGGGAGGCTCGAGCTCCGCGAACGGCACAACGATGAATCGTCCCCGCAGGAGCTCGGCGGCATTGCGATCGGCGACCTCAGTGAAGCTGACGATCAACCCACCCTTGAAGGGCCGCGCGTCCCCGACGGTGAGTGCATCTGTCCGCTCATTGTTGACGACCCCGCCGCGATCGGCAAAAAAAAGACGACGGCCGGACGCGAATATCGCATCCGGCCTGTCGGTGAGCGGCTCGATCACGACTTCGCCGCGAATTCCCTGCGCGTTGCGCACGATCCCCACTATCGCATGTGTGGGGTCACTCACTACGCGCCGGTACCCTCCGCCGATTCCGGATTAGTCTCTTCCGCGGCTTCACGCACCGGAATCGCAGTCGCGCTGAGCTCGCGGCCCAGCCGGGTTTCATGACGGCGACGGAGAACGCCCGCGCGCCGCAGTAACGAGCGAACAGTATCACTCGGCTGTGCGCCGACGCCGAGCCAGTAATTCGCTCTCTCTTCGTTCACCTTGAGCCCCCCTTCAGACTGCCGGGGAGCGTACTGACCGATGATCTCGATGAATCTTCCGTCGCGCGGACTCTGCGAGTCGGCGACAACGATGCGATATACTGGTGCCTTTTTCCGCCCAATGCGGCGGAGACGAATTCTTACCACTTGTACTCTCCCTGAAGGGGTTGATTGACCACCTCGGGCTCATCGCGCCACCGGCGATTCCGGTGCGCACCCGAGAACTACAGCTGCCGGTTATCGATTACCGGCGACCGGTGACCGGCGACCGGCGTCCGTTCACCGCATTCCAAACATTCCGGGCATCGTTGGCATTCCCATCCTTCCGCCCTGTGACATCTTCTTCAACATCTTCTGCATCTCACGGAACTGATCGAGCAGCCGATTCACTTCATTGATCGGCCTGCCCGACCCGCGAGCAACACGCGCGCGTCGCGAGCCGTTGAGCAGCGTCGGATCACGCCTTTCTTCCGGCGTCATCGACAGCACGATCGCTTCGACATGACGCATCCGTCGAGGATCCATCTTCGCCTGGCGCAGCACTTTCGTGTTCACGCCGGGCAGCATCTTCAGCACTCCCTCGAGCGGCCCCATCTTCTCGATCTGCCGCATGGTATTGAGGAAGTCGGTGAGATCCATTCCCTCCTTCTTCACCTTCTTCTGTAAACGCTTTGCTTCCGCTTCGTCGAATGCTGCCTGCGCTTTCTCGACGAGAGAAACGACATCGCCCATCTGGAGAATCCGGCCCGCCATTCTGTCCGGATGGAAATCCTCCAGCGCGTCCGGCTTCTCTCCGACGCCGATGTACTTGATCGGCTTCTTCGTTACCCCGTAGATCGAGAGCGCCGCGCCGCCGCGCGCATCACCATCCATCTTGGTGAGAATCACGCCGGTGACACCGAGCGCGGAATCGAATCCCTGCGCGATCTTCACTGCTTCCTGTCCGGTCATTCCATCGGCGACGAGCAGAATCTCCGTCGGATGCAGCGCATCCTTGAGATGACGGAGCTCATCCATCATCTCCTCGTCGATCTGCAGCCGGCCGGCAGTGTCGACGATGACCACGCGATCACGCTCTCGCTTTGCCTGATCAACGCCTGACTTCGCGATTTTCACCACGTCCTGCGTGCTTCTGTCCGCGTAAACCGGAACGCCGAGCTGATTACCGAGAGTCTCGAGCTGATCGATTGCCGCGGGGCGATACACGTCGGCTGCAACGAGGCGAGTCGGTCGACCCTCAGCTCTCAGTTTGCGAGCGAGCTTCGCTGCGGTCGTCGTCTTTCCCGACCCCTGAAGACCAACCATCATGACGACCGTCGGAGGAACGGAGCTCAGCTTGAGCCCCTCGCGCTGCTCGCCGAGCATGTTGGCGAGCTCCTCGTGGACGATTTTGACGAGCTGCTGTGCGGGCGAGACCGCGCTGAGCGCCGTTACGCCAACGGCTTTCCTCTCGACGCGCTCGAGGAACTCGCGAGTGAGCTGGAAGTTGACATCGGCTTCGAGGAGCACCCGCCGCACCTCGCGGAGGCCTTCCTTGATGTCGGATTCGCTGAGCGTTCCGCGGCCGCGCAGGCGGGCAAACGTCGCTTCCAGCTTTTCACTGAGGTCTTCGAACATAGCCTTGAAACGTATCGGAATGGCGCCTTTGATTCAATTCCAGGAATGGCTTTGAACGAGAGCGCTCCATACTTTTTGCAATTGAACCACTCATCCTTCAATGGAATCACGTGGACGCTAAGCTCGAATCGGCTCTCAGCTCTCGTTATCGCATCGTTCGCGAGCTCGGTCGCGGCGGAATGGCGACGGTCTATCTCGCCGATGACCTGCGCCACGAGCGCAAGGTCGCAGTGAAGGTTTTGCATTCCGAGCTCAGCTCTTCGCTCGGTCCCGACCGATTCCTCCGCGAGATCAAGCTCGCCGCCAGGCTCAATCATCCACACATCGTCCCGCTGTACGACTCAGGCGAAGCGGAGAGCTACCTCTATTACGTCATGCCGCTCGTCGAGGGGGAATCGCTCCGCGATCGTCTCCTGCGCGACGGGCACATTCCGACAGAGGAGGCACTACAGCTCGTACGCGGGATCGCCTCGGCGCTCGACTACGCTCACCGCCAGAACATCGTCCATCGCGATATCAAGCCAGAAAACGTCATGCTGCAGGACGGCGAGGCGCTCGTGACCGACTTTGGAATTGCGAAGGCAGTGAGCGTCGCCGCGGGTGATACGCTCACCCAGACCGGAATGATGGTCGGCACCCCAGCGTATGTCAGCCCGGAGCAGGCCGCGGGCGAGGCTGTAGTGGACGGCCGAAGCGATCAGTACAGTCTCGCATGCGTGCTCTATGAAATGTTGTCGGGGCGAAAGCCTTTTACTGGTGCGACAGCCCAGGCCGTACTCAGCAAGCGGTTCACCGAGCCGGTTCCATCGATTCGCGAGGCCGTTCCCACTGTCACGGAGGAAGTGGAGACTGCTCTTGGGAAAGCGTTGTCGAAGGATGCTGCTGCGCGGTACTCGACCACGATGGAGTTCGCGCGCGCGCTCGTCGCTGTACACCTCTCCACTCCCGACGGCAGTCTGCTGACACAGTCAGGGGCGAGCGCAGCAAAGTCGATCGCGGTGCTTCCATTCACAAGCAGCGGCGGAGACTCCGAGAGCGAATACTTCGCCGACGGAATCGCCGAGGAGATCATCAACGCGCTGTCCAAGATCAAGGCGCTCAAGGTGTCCTCTCGAACATCATCGTTCACGTTCAAGGGAAAAAACGAAGACATTCGTGAAATCGGGCGGAAGCTGCAGGTAGGCACAGTCCTCGAAGGAAGCGTGCGGAAGTCAGGTAAGCGGCTTCGCCTGACCGCACAACTGGTGAACGCGCTCGACAATTCACAGTTGTGGGCCGAGCGTTACGATCGCGAGCTCGAAGACGTTTTCGAGATCCAGGACGAGATCGCGGCAAGCATCGTCTCGGCTTTGCGTGTTGTTCTTACCGAAGACGAAAGGAAGGCGATCGAGCAGGTGCCCACGGCGAACGTCGAGGCCTACGAATTCTATCTGCGCGGACGGCAGTTCTTTCATCAGCACCGTCGCCGTGCGCACGAGTTCGCCAGACAGATGTTCGAGCGCGCGATCGAGCTGGACCCGGGTTACGCACTCGCGCACGCAGGGATCGCCGATTGTTGCTCCTTCCTCTATCAGTACTTCGACGCGTCGCCACAGAACCTGCGCCGGGCGGAAGCGGCAAGCAGACGCGCGCTGGAGCTCGCTCCACATCTTGCCGAAGCGCACGCCTCACGGGGTCTCGCAGTCTCTCTAACGGGAAACTTCGAGGAAGCGGAGCAGGAGTTTCAGACAGCGATGCGCCTCGATCCCAAGTCGTTCGAGGCGGCATACTTCTATGCACGCGCGTGCCTGGCACAGGGCAAGGCCTCCGAGGCGGCAAAGTGGTTCGAGCGGGCAATTGCCGTGCGTCCCGATGATTTTGCCGCCCTGATAATCCTTGCCGGCGTTTACCGTGAGCTGGACCGAGTCGCGGACGCAACGCGCGCGACACGACGGGCATACGACGCGGCAAGGAAGCACCTCGAGCTGAACCCCGATAATCCTCGCGCCCTCTACATGGGCGCAGCCGCTCTCTCGGCGCTCGGAGAGTCTGACAAGGCGCGAGACTGGGCCCGCCGTGCTCAGGAGATGGAGCCTGACGACCCATCAGTGCTGTATAATGTCGCCTGCGTTTTCGCGCTCGAGGGTCTCAAAGACGAGGGAATCCGTGCTCTAAAGAAGGCGATCGCAAACGGCTTCGGCCATTGGAAGTGGATCGAGCACGACTCAACCCTCGATCCGCTGCGTTCAGAGCCGGAATTCGCCGACCTGCTGGCACGAAAACCCGCGGAAGCCGTTGCTTGACAAACCTCATTTGAATGCCAAAACCCCAGCGTAAGGAAGAAATCCTCAAATCGGAGATTCCGCCGAATCTCCCGATGATGGCGCTTCGCTCCACGATCGTGTATCCGCTTGGCACGATCGCAGTGCAGATGGGCGCGCCCGAAAACCTCGCGCTGCTCCGCGACAACGAAGGCGCCGGGCTCATCGTCGCGCTGGTCATCGCCACCGGCGAGCATGAAGACCCGGTGGACCTCGAGCGCTTCGTCGGCCGAGTCGGCATCGCCGCTCGCGTCCACGAACGCATCAATCTTCCCGGCGACACGATCCAGATCACGCTGCAGGGTCTTCGGCGGATCGTCATCGACAAGATCGTGCAGACGAAGCCTTATCCCGTCGCCCACGTGAAGGTCGCGAAGGAAACGTCAGCGGATGCGGCTGAAGTCGACGAGCTGGTCGCGCGCGTCGTGAGCGCCGCAGAGACACTGGCTGAGCTCGTGGACAGAATTCCCGACGAGGTTCCCGCGATTCTTCGGATGAACGTTTCCGATCCTGGACGCTTCGCCGATCTCGCGGCCACGAACATGAACTTCAAGATCTCGGACAAGGACGAGATCGTTCAACGCCTGGACATCGGGCAACGACTGCGTTTCCTGCTGACGCGTCTCGAGCGCGAGGTCGGTCGCGCCCACGTCGTCGAAGACGTGAAGCGACAGACCGAGATCAAGATCGAGCAGCACCAGCGCGAGTTCTATCTGCGTCAACAGCTCCGGGCGATACAAGCCGAGCTCGGCGAAACGGATCCGGGTGAAAAGGAAGCTGTGGAGACGCTGAAGAAAATCGACGAAGCGAAGCTGCCCGCGCCTGCAGCACAGGAAGCACGTCGCGAGACGGAGCGCCTGAGAATGCTCTCTCCGGCAGCGAGCGAATATCAGGTCATTCGGACATACCTCGACTGGCTGCTCTCACTCCCGTGGGACAAACGGTCGGGCCACGAAGCCATCGAGCTGAAAGCTGTTGAGGATGCGCTCGACAGCCGTCACTACGGCCTCAAGGAAGCAAAGGAGCGAATCGTCGAGTATCTCGCAGTGCGGAAGCTGCGCGGCGGCGATCCGCATGGCCCCATTCTTTGCTTCGTCGGACCGCCGGGCACAGGAAAAACATCACTCGGCGAAGCAATCGCGACGGCGATTGGTCGAGAGTTCTACAGAATCTCAGTCGGTGGTGTGCGAGACGAAGCAGAAGTTCGCGGGCACCGTCGAACGTACGTCGGTGCGATGCCGGGTCTGATAATACAGGCCCTGCGCAGAGTGCAGGTGAAGGATCCGGTGTTCATGATCGACGAGATCGACAAGATGAGTGGCGGCGGGCCGTCGGGTGATCCGACTGCTGCGATGCTCGAGGTGCTCGATCCGTCTCAGAACGACGAGTTCGTCGATCACTATCTCAACGTGCCCTTCGACCTGTCGGCGATCCTCTTCATCTGCACGGCGAACAACCTCTTCGACATTCCCATCCCGCTGCGCGACAGGATGGAGATCATTCGAATCGCCGGGTACACCATCGAGGAGAAAGTCGAGATCGCGTGGCGGTACATGCTTCCGCGTCTGCTCGAGGAGCACGGCATCACAGACAAGGACATTCAGTTCACAGACGAAGTCCTTGCCTTCCTCGCCAGTCGTTACTCACGAGAAGCGGGACTTCGCAACTTCGAGCGCGATGTTGCTTCCCTGATGCGCCGCCGCGCGCGACGGAAGGCCGACGGTGAGATGGGCGCGTGGGTGATCGACAACGCGAAAGTAATCGAGATCCTCGGCAATCCTCGTTACACGATGGAGGAAGCCGACAAGGAGCCTGAGATCGGCGCCGTCACCGGACTCGCGTGGACCGCGACCGGCGGCGACCTGATGTTGATCGAAGCGTTGCGAATGCCCGGACAGGGACGCATGACCGTCACCGGCCAGCTCGGCAGCGTCATGCGTGAATCAGTCGACGCTGCGTTCTCCTACGTACGCTCACGCGCCGAGATGCTCGGAATTCCCGAGACGGAATTCAAGGAATCTGACCTTCACATTCACTTTCCCGCAGGCGCGATTCCAAAGGATGGCCCCAGTGCCGGCGCGGCAGTCACGCTTGCAATCGCGAGCGTACTGAGCCGGCGGCCGATTCGTCGCGACATCGCTCTTACCGGGGAGGTGACGCTCCGCGGCAAGGTTCTCGAAATAGGCGGAGTGAAGGAAAAGGTTCTCGCAGCGTATCGCGCTGGTCTTCGTCACGTGATACTGCCGGCGAACAACGAGAAGGATTTGCGCGACATCCCCGATGAAGTCAGGCAGCTCATGACGTTCACGTTCGTCGGCAACATGGACGAAGTGATTCATGTCATGCTCCTCATGAAGTCCGAGCCGGAGCTTGCCGACGCGGGCCCGCCTCCTAAGACCGCGCGCAAGAAGCCAAAACAACCCATCACAGAGGAAGTTCCGGAGACTATCGCCGCGGAGCCGGCGCGAGAGTAAGTGCCGCTGTCGATCGAGGATCCGTGGGTCCAGCTGGCGGTCCACGTTACCGTCGGCACCGTTGCCGGCGGGCTCACTGATACCGTAGCTGTCTGGCTCCTGTTCAACCCGAAGAAGAAACGGTTCGGGTTGCAGGGCGCGATACCGAAAAACCAGGCGCGAATGGCACGGAGTCTCGGCCGCACTGTGGGCGAGCGGCTCGTTACGCCGGGTGATCTACAGATGGAGCTCGCGCGACCGGAGCTGCAGGAAGCGTTCGAGAAGCGCCTTGGCGAAGTCATCCACGACATCATCGTCTCGCGCGACCCGCTGATCGAGAAAGTTCCTCCCGCTGCGGTAACGGCGCTCGAGGGAGCGATGAGCTCGTATCTCCCGGTCGCGATGGGAAAGCTGGGCTCTTTCCTCGGACAGCCGACGACACGGCTGCGCATGCGCGACGCGCTTCACGGGATGTTCAACAAGTTCGTCGACGACCTGAAGTTCCACGAGAGGGTGCTCGCGAAGCTGATGATGAGCGAGCGGAAGTTCGAGGCAGCGCTCGACGCGATCGAGACCGAGGGAGTGGAGCAGCTCGTCGATCTACTCGACGAGCCGATGATTCGCGAGGAGGTCACCAAGACCATTCACGACGCGCTGCTGTCGTATCTGCAGAAGCCGATCAACGAGATCATCGGCGACGTTGCGGCGTTCAAGGATCCTGAAGCAGGCCGCAAGCTGGCCGAAGCGCTCGCGCCGGTGATCTGGGATTGGATCAACGCCCAGCTGCCGTCATTGATTCAGCGACTCGACGTTCAGCAGATGGTCGAGCGGAAGGTGATGGCGTTCAGCGTCGATCGAATGGAGGAGATACTTCGATCAGTCATCGATCGTGAGCTGAAGCTCATCATAACGATCGGGTATGTATTAGGTGGAGTCGTGGGTGTTGGGACCTTTGCGCTATCGAGATTGATCGGACTGTAGGAACGGTTGCCCGATGTCCGCTGCCAGTGCCCGTGCCCGCGATCCGCTTTTGGCAACCCGCTTTCGGAATTCCGATATCTGACACCGGAGTTCGGATTTCGGGCATCGAATGCTGGCACGGGTACGGCCTGCGGACAGCGCAGTTATTTCGGTGCCTCGACGAGCTTCACCTTCGTTAAGTCGAGCACATTTGTCGACGATCCCTGCGGCACGTCGACATAGAGTACGACCGGCCTCCCTCCCACATCCGCCGCGCGAATCTCAACTGTTCGTCCCGCGCCGGTGAAGACGCTAGACTCGGAGCCGGCAGTAGCGCTTGTCACTGCCTTGTATCGCTTCCTGACGACTTCCTGAACGAGATCACGGAACTCGGAAGCTTCAACGGGTGAATCCCACACTGTCACCCAGACGATTCCTTCGCCAGCGCTGGTGTTGAATAACGCGTAACGGTCGCCGTCCCAGCCGGCTGCGCCGCGCACGGCCTCATTCTGATCGCGGAGGTGCTGGAACAGAAACAGCCGCGTCTCGAATTCGCCGAGCGTGTTTTCGTAGCTCGCGGTTGCACCGGTGAGCGGCGGCAGCGTGACGGACGTTGGCGCATCGCGCCTCCCAAAGTATCTCGCCGGATGAAGAATCTGTTCGGTAGATACCGGCATGTCGGCGTAAATCGATTGCTCGCCGTTCCGCTCCTTGAAGTTGCGCACGAACTCCGCGCCGGTGAGGTACGGAAAGATCAGCGTTTCCTGGATCACGAGCGGAGCCGCCGCGAAAATCGGCATCGAGCTCTGATTCTCTCGAATCATGTCACGCACGCGGTCCCAGCCGCCCGGCAGGTTGATCGCGACATTCGCTCCGCCGAGCATTGCGTTTAGCTGCTCGTAGACCGCCTGACCCTCGAACACTGCCTGAGCGGCTGACGTGCGGTCGTTCTGTCCCTCGACCTTCTGCGTCGAATCGAGTGAGATGTACTGATCCTGAAGCGCGTGAACGAGCTCGTGGGTCACGGTGATGGCCACTGCTTCCGGGGCAGAGCCTTCGACAACGTAGAGAATCTTCGACTGGGGATCGTAGTACCCGACGATCTGCTCCTCGAGCAGATCGGTGAGGAACTTCCTCAGGTCGAGCGTATCGGGAATCATCCCGAGACGCTTGTACGCCTCGGAGATTCCAGCGAATTCCCGCTGCGCACGCGGCTCCGTGAGCTGTCGCGTAACGAACGCGCGCACCTGAGCTTTCGATCGCGACTCTACGCGCGGCGGATTCTTGAACTTGAGCCCAACCGCCGTTTCAATCTTTGGAATCGCTTCCGATACCTGCCGTCCATACGGGCCGGTGTACCGTGGTCGCTTCTCGCCGCAGCCGGCCGCGAGCATGAGAACCGCTGCAGTCGCTATGATCGATCCTCTTCGCGACACACATACCGCATTGGCTGTGATCATCGAGTGGGTCAGTGAGTAATCGTCAGAGACCCATCGCTTGCGTGTACGCCGCGATGGCTCGATCGCCCCAAAGCAAGGCGATCATTGCCGCAGGCGCAAGAAACACTCCGAACGGTATGAGGGGAGGATTGAATTCAGTTCCGGCCCGCCGCGCGCGCAGCCAGGCCACGGGATAGATCAGGAGTAGGAACACCGCGGCACCAAGCAGCGCACCGATGAAGATCGTGAGGAGCGCACGGCCTGGTCCCACCGCGCCGCCAACCACTGCCATCAAAGTGACGTCGCCGAATCCCATCGCTTCCTTGCGGAAGGCGATCTCGCCGATCCAACCCGCTATCGCGACCGCTCCCGCGCCGGTACACGCTCCGATAAATGATTCGTAAGGCCCCGCGAACGGCGGTTCATTACCGACGAACAGCGCTATGAGAGCAGTGCCAACTACCCATGCGATTCCAAACAGCGTGAACCCGTCGGGAATCAGGTAGTGCTTGGCATCCGTGAGCGCGATGCCGAGGAGAATCGTTGCGAGGACCGCAACGCGGACGCCCGTGAAGCTCAGGCCGTAGTGCAGATAACACGCGAGCCAGATGAGCCCCACGGTCAGCTCGACAAGTGGATACTGCAGTGAGATCGATACGCCGCATCCGCGGCAACGGCCGCGAAGGACGACCCAGCTGACCAGTGGAATGTTTTCGAGTGCGCCGATCTGGCGGCCGCACTTGGGACATCGCGACCGCGGTCGCACCACGGACATTCCCTCCGGCCAGCGTGACACGCAGACGTTGAGAAATGATCCGAGGCACGCGCCGATGACGAAGGCGTAGATCGCCCAGAGTGTGTTCATTCGCGCAGACGATAGAGGAGAATTCCGCAGGCGACAGCGACGTTCAACGATTCGACTCCTGCGGCGATTGGGAGTGATACGAGTCGTGATGCCGCGTCGCGAACGGAAGACGACAGACCGCCGCCTTCGTTTCCCATCGCGAGCGCCAGCCGCCCGGGTGTTGGCGAGTTACCAACCGGCTCGCCCTTGGCATCTGTGCCCCATAACTCGATGTCCTTCGTGCGAAGGAACGTCAGGAGCTCATCGGTGGTACCAGAAAAAGCCGCGTGCGTGAAGTGCGCTCCCATCGCAGCGCGAACCACTTTCGCGTTCCAGAGGTCGACTGTACCCGGAAGCGAGACGGTTGCCGTTGCGCCGAGAGCCGCTGCAGTTCGAAGAATCGTTCCGACGTTTCCCGGATCCTGCACCGCATCGAGCACGAGCACACGAACGTTGCCGGATCCAATGGCGCCGTCCAGAGTGCGGTTGGGAATCTCCGCGATTGCAAGAACGCCCTGCGGAGATTCAGTCTCTGCCGCGCTGCGGAACTCCGCTTCGGTTACGGCTGAGTGCTCGATGCCGCGATCGGCGAGCTGCTTTCGAAGCGCCACTCCGCGCGGCGCACCATCGAGCTGAGGGGCTGTCAGCGCTCCGCGAATGACGAGCGGTGAACGCAGCAGCTCTTCAACCGCGCGAACGCCTTCGACGGCGAATAGTGACTGATGCTCACGCGCCTTTCTGCGGCGCAGATCGCGGGCGAGTGTGAGGAGTCTCAATAGGTCGCGCGGGGTATCAATGGAATGGGACTTGCCTTTTGACAAGAGAGCCAATTTACGGCAGGAGAGATGATGAAACGAATATTTGCGTATTGCGCTGTTGTTTTTTCGTTGGCTGCATGCAGCATCTCGCAGCAGCAGGAAGTCCAGATGGGTCAGGAGTACGCGGCCCAGATCAACGCACAGCTTCCGATAGTCAGCGATCCTGAAGCGAATCGCTACATAAACCTTCTCGGCGACGAGATCGCGAGCCGGACCTCGCGGGCGGACCTCGACTGGCGGTTTTACATCGTCGACGCCCCGGAAGTGAACGCGTTTGCGGTTCCGGGCGGGTACGTCTACGTGAACCGGGGTCTCATCGAGCGAACGGATGAGATGTCCGAGCTCGCTGGCGTACTGGGCCACGAGATCGGACACGTCGTGATGCGCCACAGCATCAAGCAGATGGAGAAAGCGCAGGGCGCGAACGTCGGCGTGACTCTGGCTTGTGTTCTCACAAGCGTCTGCAACAGTCAGATCGCGCAGGCAGGCATCAACATCGCAGGCACCGCGGTCTTCGCGCGGTTCAGCCGTCAGGACGAAGCCGAAGCCGACCAGGTCGGATTCGACAACGTGGTGCGTGCCGGAATCAGTCCGATAGGGATGGTTGAAATGTTCAACAAGCTGATCGCTGAGCGGCGCACGCGACCCTCCGCAGTGGAAGGGTGGTTCGCAACGCACCCGCTGGAGGAAGACCGCGTTGCCGCGATCCAGGCGAGAATCAATCAGCTCGGACCCACGAGGCTGGCACAGCTCAGGCGCAATTCGAGCAACTATACGGCGTTCAGAGCGAGAATCAGGTCGCTCCCACCGTCACCGAGGCGCGCGCAGTAGCGCAACGCTCGAAGCCCTGAACGGATGCGCCGCGCGAAAGTGCGGCGCATTTTTCATCGATGCACGTCGCTCTCACCATTGCGGGCTCCGATTCTGGCGGCGGCGCGGGCATTCAGGCAGATCTGAAGACATTCCACAGCTTCGGCGTCTTCGGCACATCCGCGATTACGGCAATCACGGCGCAAAACACCCTCGGAGTAGCGTCGTGGCAGGCGGTTGCTCCTGATCTGGTTCGCGCGCAGATCGACACCGTTGTCGTGGACCTGCGACCGGATGCCGTGAAAAGCGGAATGCTTGGCGACGAGCGAATCATCCACGAAGTCGCCGACGCGATTCGCTATCACCATCTCGACGCATACGTCCTCGATCCGGTCATGGTTGCTACCTCGGGCGATCCGCTGATCAACCCCGATGCAGTGAGCGCAATCGTAGCTGAGCTGCTCC
>DATBRZ010000070.1:0-12200 GCA_036560025.1 Gemmatimonadaceae bacterium
CTAGCGAAAGAAGAGCTGATAGCGCGGAGAGCCCTGCTCAAGGCCGTCGCGTCGCGCCGCTCGCCGGCGCTCAGATAACGGTTGCGGCTCGATAACGCGAGCCCGTCCTGCTCGCGAATAATCGGTGCGACTTCGATCGACAAAGGAAAATCAAGATCACGCGCCATCGCTCTGACGAGCGCGGCCTGCTGAAGATCCTTCTGCCCGAATACCGCTACATCGGGCTGAACAATGTTGAACAGCTTGGTCACGACAGTGAGAACGCCGTCGAAGTGTCCCGGCCGCGATTCCCCTTCCCACCTCGTTGCGAGATCGCCACCAGACACTCTGACAACGCTCGCCGGCGGATACATCTCCTCTACAGTTGGCCGGAACAGAACGTCAACGCCCGATTCTTCCGCGATCGCGTCATCGTCGGCGATCGGACGCGGATACCGCGAGAAATCCTCAGCCGGTCCGAACTGAAGCGGATTCACGAAGATGCTCATCACAGCCGCGTCGCAAACAGATCGTGCAACGGTGACGAGACTGGTGTGCCCTGTGTGGAGTGCACCCATTGTCGGAACGAACCCGATCGATGAACCTGACTCGCGAAGGCGGCGCAGCTCGCGCCTTACCTCAGCGACGGTCGACGCGTGAACCAACCTAGTTGCTGTGCTCGGCATCGGGATACGCCCCAGCTCTCACCTCAGCAGCGTAGCGGCCGACGGCGTCGCGAGCAACGCCCGCCAGATCAGCGTATCTCTTCAGGAACTTCGGTGAGAACCCGTCGTTCAAGCCAAGGAGGTCAGGAAGCACAAGAACCTGGCCGTCACAATGCGGCCCAGCGCCAATTCCAATTGTAGGAATGCCAATTGCCGCCGTAACCTCGCGCGCGACGTCCGTAGGAATGAGCTCGAGCACGAGAGAGAACGCCCCCGCGTCCTCGAGAGAGCGTGCTTCCGCGATCAAGCGAGCTTTGTCGCCTGGCTCGCGGCCCTGGATACGCATTCCCAATGTGCGCACCGACTGCGGCGTGTAACCGAGGTGCGCCATAACGGGTATTCCTGTCCGCGTGAGCGCACGAACAGTGTCGAACATCTCCGGGCTTCCGCCTTCGATCTTTACTGCGTCGGCACTCGTCTCCTGCAGAACTCTGCCGCAATTGAGAACCGCGCGCTCGACACTCGCCTGATAGCTGAGGAACGGCATGTCGACGACTAACAGCGCCCGCTTGACTCCTCGGCGCACGGCTGACCCGTGATAGATCATCTGCTCGAGGGTCACCGGAAGCGTCGTCTCGTAGCCGGCAACGACGTTGGCAACGGAATCGCCGACGAGGACAATGTCAACGCCGCAACCGTCTACGATACGCGCGAACAGCACATCGTAGGCTGTTACGACAACGAGCTTGTCGCCCTCGCGTTTGGCACGAGCGATCTCACGCAGCGTGACGCGCTTCGTCTGTGACTTTTCGTCAGCCATCGAGAGTTCTCACTTCCTCCAGCTCTCGCTGCCAGAAATCCCGGTTGGGAAGCTCGGGATGCGGAACTGTAAGTCTGTCATCGTCAACCTGCTGCCCTTCAATCAATACGATATCGAGATCGAGCGTTCGCGGTCCCCACCGTTCAGCGCGAATTCTTCCGGCTCGCAGCTCGATCTCCTGCAGCGCGACAAGAAGCTCGTGCGGGTCGAGCCGCGTCTCCACGGCGACGATCTGATTGAGATACGGTCCCTGCCCTATCGGGCCGATGGGCGCAGTTTCCTCTACACTGCTTTCTCTTACGATCCGAGTATCCCGCATCGTTCCGATTTCGCTCCGAGCGCGCGCAAGCATCGCGGCACGGTTACCGACATTCGAGCCGAGCGCGATATATGCCACCGTCACGCTCTTGTTCGCTCGAGGGCCACTTCGGCGTGCTCGAGCGGGCCGCCGAGTGCAACGTTTGGCTTGCGCACGGCAACACGCACGCGTTCGACGCCCGCGATCTTGAGCGCTCCGGCAGCAACTCGCTCGACGAGATCCTCCAAGTATCGGATGTGGCCTTCACGCAATACTCCCGCTGCAAGATCATAGAGCTGGCGGTAATCGACGATTCCCTGCGCGCCGTGTGCGGTCTCCGCACGTTTCACCCAGACAGAAAGATCGACTTCGATCGACTGTGCGATCTCCGCCTCGTGCGGCAGCACACCGATACGCGTATGGAAGCGCATCGAACGGAGCGTGACTTCGTGGACCAGGTCCATCTGTCAGCTGTCGAGAGCGCGTCGCATCGACGCAGCGAGTTGAACGGCACCCGTGATGCTCCGGCCGGCTTCCAGAACCAGGGCGCTGCCAACCACGACACCATCCGCAAGACCGGCAACTTGCGCTGCCAGCGTCGGCGAACCGACACCAAACCCGATGCAAATCGGGAGATCGCACGCGAGGCGCAACCGTGAAACGGTTTCCGGAAGCTCGGCGGGCACGTCATCCTTGGCACCGGTTACGCCGGCTCGGCTGATCAGATAGATGAAGCCGCTTCCGTTTGCAGCAATCTCTCGCATGCGATCTATCGGCGTGGTCGGCGCAACGAGTCGGATCAGGGCAAGGCTCGATGATGCAAGCCATTCTTCCCGCGCCGGATCGGCTCCTACAGGAAGGTCAGTGACGAGAATTCCATCGACACCGGCATCTTCAGCTCTCGACAGTAGATCGTCCCCCGCCGCGATAATCGGATTCAGATAGCTGAAGAGCACGACCGGAGCGCTGCATCCGGCTTTCGCTATCAGGTCGAGAGATCGATCGAGCGTCATTCCCGCGGCAAGCGCGCGCTGCGAGCTGTCCTGGATCACCGGCCCGTCAGCTATGGGATCGGAGAACGGAACTCCCACCTCAATGACGTCCGCTCCAGCATCCTGAAAGCCGGTTATCAACTCGAGTGAACGATCCGGATCGGGAAAGCCGGCGGTGACATAACACACCAGCGCTTTCCTGCCGCTGCCCTTAAGGGCTGCGAAGCGCCGATCCAGTCTGTTAGACGAAATAATCTCCAACGTTGATGCCATACCGGTCGGGATCGGCAGTCTTGATGATCGTTCGGGGATACTCGCCGCTCCCGTCAGTGTGCGCAAGGTCGACTTCGAGAGGGGGAACAACAACGGTTCCCTGCGCATCACTGACGATCTTCACAATCGGTCTGGACAACGCATCCGGATTCGGATTCGCAGCGCTGACGACGGCCAGCTCGAACGTGTCGAGAACGACCAGCGTGCCGACAGGATAGATGCCGAGCAGGTTGATGAACGCCTTCACGACTACCGGATCCATTCCGCGGCGCGGATTGTCGCGCATTTCCTGAAGGACGGCCGACGGCGGATAAGGCGTGGTCTGATAAACGCGACGCGATGTCGCCGCGTCGTATCCGTCGGTGACCGCCACGATCTTGCTCGTCATGCTCATCGTGCGTGGCCGCACGACTTTCGGATAGCCCGACAAATCGCCTCGCATGTGATGCTCGTACGAGACAGTCATGGCGCGGTACGACACTTCTTCATGCTGCCCGCGAAGCTGGAAAAGAACCAGCACGCCGAGCCACGGATGAGCTGCAATCTGACGCCATTCGTCCTCCGCAAGATCGTCGGATTTCTGCATCAGGCTTACGGGAACGCGAGACTTGCCAATGTCGTGCATCAATGCAGAAAGTCCCAGATCGAACAGCTGCAGCTTCGTCATCCCAAGTCGCCGGCCGAGCGCGACGGAGAAGATGCAGACGTTGACGCTGTGAGTGTACGTGTATTCGTCGTAATCGCGCAGCGTCGTCAACCCGATCAGGGACGTTTCTTCGGTCAGTATCTGATCCACGATTCCCTGCACTACTCGCTTGATCTTCCTGAGACTCGGCGTTCGTCCCATTCGAACCGAGTTGATCACGTCCTTTGTCAGTGCAACCGAACGTGTGTATGTCCGTGTCGACGCCTGACGGGTTTCTTCAGCAGTTTCTCTATCGCGAGCCTCTTCGAGCGGCGGGCCGATCTCGATAGTCGCTACCGCAGACCGACGAAGCTGCGCTGAAATCTTTTCTCTACGGTCGTCCGGATCTTCTCCCGGTGCGACATCGAACGCGGACAAGAGCACGAGCAGCGCTCGCGTGTCAGGAGGCGCGTGAAACGCAATGGATCCCACGCCTGCTTCCCTGCAAATCCGGAGCAGATACCCGAAGCTCGCGTAGTTGCTGAGATCGAGCCGGAGACGAGTGGCGTTGATGAATATGAACTCACCCGAAATCCTGAAATCGAGCTCCCCCTCCCGCGCGAGTATTTCGCGCGCGATCGTCGCGAGCTCCACGAGTGACTTCTGCACCGCAGTGTGTTCGGCTGGATAGAGCTTGATTGCACGGAGGCTGCCATAGAACGAGATGATGAGGTCACGTCCTCTGCCCCGGAGGTATGCGGCTGCTGATTTCGCACTTCCCCCTTCTCCCTGAGACGAGGAGCTTCTCAGCTCAGCCACCTCTCACCGCCCTGCTCACGGCGTTTCGTACCAGCGGATCTCCATCTGCGCCTGCTCGCTGAAGCGACTCGATGGCGCGATACGAGCCGACCTTGCCAAGGGCCATTGCAGCGCAGGCGCGCAGCTCGGAATTGTCTCGGCGGCCGAGAAATCCCCGTGAATTGAGAATTCCGTCGAGGAAGCTCACGCCCTCTTCTCCGCACAATTCTCCGTAGGCCTCAAAGAACGCCATCTTCTCGGATAGAGTCGATTCACGGAGCTCCTTGGAACGAAGAAGCTCCTGGATCCTGATCGCCGCCGCTCCGTGTCGATGCGTCGCGAGTGCGCGAACGGTCGCCATTCGCACATCCTGATCTGAGTCGCTGAGTGCAGTTTCCAGAACCTGCAGTGCGCCGGCTGACCCGATTTCAGCCAATGCCGTCACTGCGGCAAGCCGCAGCTCTGTTCCCGCATGTCCGATTGCTTTGGCGAGAGTCGGGACGGCCGCGGTTGCGCGCAACGCACCGGATCGGCGGATCGCCTCGAAGGCAACGACATCATCTTCGCTACCGATGAGACGCACGAGTTGCGCGGTGTGCGACGCTGCGAGACGTGAGCCCGCATTTTCGAGCAACGCTCGAAGCTCACTGTTGCGTGTGCGGGCGATCCATCCAAGCACCCTCTCGAGTGCGCGTGGCCGCAACTGCATGAAGAGCTCGTTGAGATCATTCTGCGGCGGTCGTAGCGGCGTATCCTCGAGAGCGTGCAGCAACTGCTCGAGCGCCTCCGGCTCACTGAGACGATCAGCCAGCTCGACCAGCCGCTGACGCTGTGGATCCACAAGCCCGCGGGCACGGGCTGCGGTGATCGATGCCTCGCGAATGAGATAGGCGGCAGTCCTGAACTGAGTGAGAGACAGAAGCGAAAGGAAAAGTCCGTCGAGAATTCCAATGATCTCTTCGCGAACCGTCGGATCGGTCTCGAGCTCGAACGTGTCGAGCAGCGACGCAATGACCTGGCTTCTGAGATCCGACGCGAAATCGCGTTTGATTTCATGGTTGAGGTATTCGATTTCGCCGTCGTCGAGGAAGTACAACGTCGAGTCGTACTCTTCCATGCGGGCGACACTTGTCGATGAGAGCAGCTCCTCGCCTGCCGCCTCCGCCACCCGCGGCGCAGTGATCTTCTCGGGCATCTCATGCCGAGGGATAGGCTCAACCGTGGTTCCGGCGGTGAGGCTCACGTCGACGTATCTGTATTGAAGAGAGTTGAAGTCGTACTCCCAGAGCAGGGTCAGTAGATCGTCATCATCTCCCGATGCGCGCCGCGCGCGCTGGATCATGCCGAGCAGGATGAGCAATTCGCTCGTTTCGAAGTCCCTTTGGATCGATACCTCGCGGATTCCATCCTTGAAGAACATCCACGGCAGGCTGTCGGAGCCGCGACCGGGTTCTTCCAGCACGGGCCGGGCGAACCAGCGGAAGTCACTGTCCGTCACCAGGAGAGTGATCGAATCCGTGTGATCCCAGAGAGCGAAGAATGCTTCCCGCGCTGCATCCAACGCTCGCGCATGCATGGGATTGTTCGGCTGATAGAGCTGGTGGGCGCGCACTGCCTTCGCGAACATGCGCATCGCATCGATCACAACCGATGTATCGAACGGCGGCTCGGGGATTTCGTCTTCGTGAACGACCTGGTCGGTGCCGGTCACTTCTGGGCTGCTCCGAGCTCGGTCACCTGTGTCATGTCCTTGTCACCGCGTCCGCTGACGCAGATCAGCACGATATCATCCGATGACCAACGATCGCGCGCGTCGTCAACCCACGCGATGGCGTGTGCGGTTTCGAGCGCTGGAATGATTCCTTCGAATCGGCTCAGGAGCGAGAACCCGCGAAGAGCATCGGCATCGGTCACCGCCACGTACGTAGCTCGGCCAGATTCCTTGAGCCATGCGTGCTCGGGGCCGACCCCCGGATAATCCAGCCCTGCTGAAATCGAATGCGCGGGATGCACCTGGCCGTCGGCATCCTGCAGAAGCATGCTCAACGAACCATGCAACACGCCGGGTCGCCCCTTGAGTAATGACGCGGCATGCTCGCCCGTTTCGAGGCCGTGGCCGGCCGCCTCGACGCCAACAAGTGAAACCGACAACTCCTTCTCGAACGCGGCGAAAATCCCGATTGCATTGGATCCGCCACCGACACAGGCAACCACAGTATGCGGCAATCGGCCGGTGGCAAGAGTCAGCTGGTCACGCGCCTCCCGACCGATGACGGATTGAAACTGCTTGACGATTCGCGGATACGGGGCGGGTCCGACAACAGATCCGATGACGTAATAGGAATCGCGGACATTCGTTACCCAGTCGCGAATCGCTTCGCTCGTCGCGTCCTTGAGAGTGCGCGTTCCGGAATTGACAGGCACGACAGTCGCGCCAAGCAGACGCATCCGATACACGTTCAGTGCTTGGCGGCGAATGTCTTCCTCACCCATGTAAACGGTGCAGTCGAGGCCGAAGCGCGCACAAACTGTGGCTGTCGCGACTCCGTGCTGGCCGGCGCCGGTTTCCGCGATGATGCGGCGCTTGCCCATCCGCATTGCAAGCAACACCTGACCAACCGTGTTGTTGATCTTGTGAGCGCCCGTGTGATTGAGATCCTCTCGCTTGAGATAGATCTGCGCTCCCACGTGCTCCGACAATCTCGGAGCAACACCCAGCGGCGACGGCCGGCCGACATAATCCGACAGGAGCACGTCGAGCTCAGCGAGGAACTTCGCGTCTGTCATCGCCGAATCGAACGCAGCTTCCAGTTCGTCCAGCGCAGGAATCAGCGTCTCCGGCACATAACGTCCGCCGAAAGGTCCGAATCGGTCGCGCGTCTGCTCGGTAACTGTCATCGTTGGGCCGAGCTCACGGCGCGAGCAAATGCTTCCATCATCGAGTGGTCCTTCATTCCGGGAGCAGATTCGACGCCTGACGACACGTCAACGACGTCCGGCTCGAGAGCGCTGATCGCGTCAACAACGTTTTCAGGCGTCAGTCCGCCGGCAATGATAAGAGTGTGTCCAGGCCGAACGGTCGCGGCAATTGGTGCGAGTGACGGCCAATTCAGCGCTGTACCCGTTCCGCCGCTTCGACCATCCCTTGACGCGTCGATAAGGACGCCGTCGGCGTTTGCGCCGCGACCTGTGTAGGCATTCGCTTCCCTTCCGGGCTCAACGTCGAGCACAGTCCAGATCTGTCCGTCGAACTGGTCCCTGATTCGTGCGAGCTCAGCGGCAGTGAGCCGGCGATGAATTTGGATGACGCGCGCACCTGCCTCGTTACTGAGCGCAACGATCTCTTCAATGTCTTCGTTACGAAAGACGGCTACCCCGGCGATTCCGTTTCCCGCCGCTGAGTAGATCTCGCGCGCGGCTCCTGCTGAAACGCGCCGGGGGCTTTGAGTGAGTATCGCGCCGACAAAGCGAGCCCCAAGGCGCGCGGCTTGTCGCGCGTCGTCGGTTCTCGTAATGCCGCAGAACTTGATCGCGGTCATGACGAGGCCGACGCTCGGCCGACTGACGTGCGCGAATGGCGCGGGACAAAAATGAGCTCGGTCAGCAATTCCGCCGGATTGCCTGAAGCTGACAGATATGATCCGATCAGAACTGCATCCGCACCGGCGCGCGCTGCCTCCTCGACACTCGCGCGCGAGCCATAGCCACTTTCCGCGATCGCAACACAGTTCGGCGGGACATAGGGAATCACGCGGCTCACGGTGTGCGCATCCACGTCGAGGCTTTCGAGATCCCTGTTATTGACCCCGATCAACGTGGCGCCGCTCAGGAGCGCCGCCTCGAGCTCCTCTTCATCGCGTACCTCGACCAGCGCTTCGATCCCAATCTCCCCGGCAGCACCGACCATATCGGAGAGGCGCGTTGGAGCGAGGGCGCGCGCGATGATCAACGCAGCAGAAGCTCCGACGGTGCGCGCCTCGAACAGCTGAACTTCGCGGACGTGGAAGTCCTTTCGAAGAATCGGCAGCGAAGCGTGCCGGCGGGCAGCGATGACGTCGTCGACGCTTCCACCAAAGAGCTCAGCCTCCGTCAGGACTGATATCGCGCGCGCGCCGCCTCGTTCATACGCTCTCACCTGAGCGTCCACCGAAAGCTCGGGATTGATTGGACCGCGGGATGGCGATGCGCGCTTTATCTCCGCGATCACCGACACATGATCGGTGGCGAGTGCGGCCGCAAAAGGCGCAGGTTTCGGCGTAGCGCGGGCTTTCTCTTCCAATTCCTTGCGCCTGGCCGACAGCGCCTCGGCGCGCCGCTCGGATCGCTGGACAAGATCGCCGAGGATGCCCGTCGGAGGCGTCCACCGCTTTCGCGCTTGCGTTTCGGGAGTTGTTCGGCTAACCTTTGAATTCGGCAAATCTTCGGTTCCTGCCGCAAGCACCATCAGTCGAGGGGAAAGATATGTCGCTCACCAAACGTCAGCGCGAAATACTCACTTATCTGACCGAGTATTCCGACGAACACGGCTATGCGCCCAGCTTCGAGGAAATCGCCGGAAAGTTTGGCTACAGCTCTCTAGCGACTGTTCACGAGCATCTCAGCAATCTCGAGCGGAAGGGCTACATCAAGCGCGAATACAATGAAAGTCGCGCGATCGAGGTTCTTCCATCCGAAGCATTTACGCGTGCGCAGCAGCTCCCCCTGGTTGGAACGGTGGCCGCGGGCGCTCCGATCGAGGCGATACAGACACAGGAAACAATCGGAATCCCGGATGATCTGATGCGGGGCGCGGGAAATCATTACGTCCTGCGCGTCCGTGGTAATTCGATGATCGAGGAGCAGATCCGGGACGGGGATTTTGTGATCGTCAACGAGCGAAAGAGTGCTGACAACGGCGAGATGGTTATCGCTCTGATCGATGGAAACTCCGCGACGGTAAAGAAATTCTATCGGGAGCGTGACGGTCGGATTCGGCTTCAGCCCGCGAACGAGGCCATGGCCCCGATATACGTTCATGAGAATGACATCGCCATTCAGGGAGTGGTAGTCGGTGTCGTGAGGCGCTGCTAGCCGGATCGATACGCGGCGCGTAATCGCTCGAGGGCGGCCAACCCGGTGCCGCTCTCGAGCGATTTTCGCGCTGAAACCACTCCGTCGGCGAAGTGCGTCACGCGCCCGCTGACGTAAATCGCTGCGGCTGCGTTGAGCACGACGGCGGCTGCGGCCGCCGCGCTTCCCTGCCCGGCGAGCACATCGAGAATAATCCGTGCGTTCTCAGCGGGATCTCCGCCCGCCAACTCTCCAGGCGCGAAACCTGTGTAACCGTAATCTTCCGGCTCAATGATCCATTCCGTCGACGAGCCGTCACGAATCTCGAGAACCCGCGTTGGACCGAGCGGCGACACCTCATCGAGTCCTGGCTCGCCGTGAACGACGAGCGCGTGTCGTGCCCCAAGCTCGCGCAGTGCAGCGGCGAGGATGTCCACACGACCCGGATCTGCAACACCGACGACCTGGCGAGTTGCACCCGCGGGATTTGCGAGAGGACCCACGACGTTCATTACTGTCGGAATACCAAGCTCCCGGCGAACCGGTCCAACGTGGCGCATCGCGGGATGCATTACAGGGGCGTACATGAAGACGATACCGGCAGTCCTCAGCGAAGCAGCCATTGTTTCCAACGGCGCGTCGAGGGGGACCCCTAAAGCCTCGAGAACATCGGCGCTTCCGCACCGGGACGTGAACGATCGATTGCCATGCTTGGCGACGCGAACTCCGGCTCCCGCAGCAACAAGTGCTGCAGCGGTCGAGATGTTGAAGGTTTGAACCGCTCCGCCGCCTGTTCCGCAGGTATCCACGAGCTCATCGCGTGCTTCCGCCGGCAGCTGCACCATTACTTCACGCAGCGCACGCACTACTCCGGCGACGATGTCTCCCGATTCGCCGCGAACGCGAAGTCCGGTGAGCATCGCCGCGACCTGCAGCTCGGTGGCTTCGCCCCTCATGATCACACCGAATGCGTCCGCAGCCTCTTCCGCTCCGAGCGGCTCGTGATGCGCGAGCCGGACGATCGCCGCTTGGAGGGCGTTCGGAGAACCAGTAGCTGTCACACGATGGTTCGCTTAGGCGGGCGTATCGAGTGCCGCGCGCAGCTTGTCGAGAATCGCTGCCGGATCCGATGCGTCCCCGTCCGCCAGCAGTCGCTCGATCGAATACAGCTTGTTCGCCTGGCTGCGTGCCAGCTCCGTCTGTGAATGGAGCTCAACGTGCGCCTGCTCAAGCCGTGCGACTGCACGTGCAACCTGATCTTCCACTGCCGCGAGGCGCTCGGATCGCGTTTCGATTTCCTGAGACGCGTTGGAAATCGCGCGCTCCAGCTCGGCGATCCTTGCTGCTTCCTGTGCCCCGGGCTCACCGATGAGCGCCCTGGCCTGATCCAGCTCTGCCTTCAGACCGCGAAGGGCGCGATTGTATTCCGAGTGAATGTTGCGAGTCAGCTCTTCCAGCGTGCGGACGGCTTCGAATCGCGCGTCGTGCTCGGCGATTCGCTCGAAGGCGAGTGCGAAGAGCTCCATTGCCGGAGTGAGTCTGTCGACGACTCGGTTGCCAAATCTACGACGCGGCTCGTAGACAGCGATGAATCCAGCGAGCTCGCCGTCGAGCGTCAAACCGCGAACTGAAAGGACTCCGCCACCCTGCGGAGTCGTCACTCCGAGGAGCTTGAGGTAGTCGTCCGACTCGGCTCCAAAATCAGCGAGAGCGGACCCCGAATTGAGAGCGCGGCGGACCGGCGCAGGCAGGTGATCGACCGCCACGTTCAACGGCGTGCGTCCGACGACGTTCCCCTCGGGAGTGAGGCGCTCCATGATGAGCTGACGACGGGAATCGCAAAGAAAAAGTGCCAGCTGGACCGCGCGATCGATCTCCGCGACTTCCTGCTGGAGAATGAGCAGTGCTGCGTCGGCATCACGCGCTGATGCCAGCAACGAGGCAAGGGTTGCAAGGGTGCGTGGGGGCATTCATCCGAGTTTGATGTGCACGGATAGGAATGTCAATCAGGATCTAACGGCAGTGAAAAGCGGAAACCCGGGGAATTTTGGGAGAACTGCCGGAGGAAGCGGAGGACTCGGAGGAAACCAGAAAACCAGTTTTTTGATGTTTAAACAGAGAATAACCGCAGGTCTCCGCGCGCTCCTCTCCTCCGGCAGTTCTCTCAAAATTCCCCGGGTTTCTGTTCTTTCAGGTTTTCCGTAAGTTCCGTCATGGCTCCGCGCACGATTCAACTCGTGCTTCATTATGACGGGGCCGGGTTTGCGGGTTGGCAGCGGCAACCCGGCGAACGAACGGTACAGGGCGTAATCGAGGACGCGCTATTCAGGCTCTGCGAGGAGCACATCGCTGTTCTTGGCGCGGGACGAACCGACGCCGGAGTTCATGCACTCGGACAAGCGGCGGGCGTGCACGTGCCGGAAAAATGGACCACAGACTCTCTAAGGCGAGCATTGAATGCCGTCCTTCCCGATGATGTCTGGGTCCTCCGGGCGCACGAAATGATTCCCTCATTCCACGCGCGCTACGGCGCAACCTCCAGAACGTATGTGTACCGAGTGGCAACAGGGGATGATGCAGAATCACCCTTTCGGCGGCGCTGGGCGCTACCCTGGAACCGGCCGCTCGACGAGAGCGCTCTTGTGGCTTCGGGCGAAGCGATTCGTGGCGACCATTGCTTCCGCGCGTTCGCGGTAAAAGG
>DATBRZ010000071.1:0-8809 GCA_036560025.1 Gemmatimonadaceae bacterium
ATGCACGGCCGCTCGCACTATCCCAGAATGTCCTCGGCTCGGCAAATACCGTGTCGCGATAAAGGCCGAGCTGCTGCGGACCCGGATCCCACCACCGATGCGGTGCATTGAAGTGCAGCATCAAGAGGAAGGGCTTCGACCGATCGCGTCCGCTCCCAAGCCACGACAGCGCTCTGTCCGTGACGATGTCGAGTGTGTATCCGGTGTAAGCAACGCTGTCCGTCGCGGAATGCAGCGTCGGGTTGTAGTAAGGCCCCTGATTAGCGAGCACCTCGTAGTGATCGAAACCCTCCGGCCGAGTCTTGAGATGCCACTTGCCGAAGACCGCCGTGGTGTATCCCGCCGCGCGTAGCAGCCGCGGGAACGTCACAGTTGTCGGATGTAATTCTTCGTTGTTCGTCATCACGCCGTTCAAATGCCCGTACTGCCCCGTGAGTATAGATGCTCTGCTTGGAGCGCAGATCGAATTGGTGACGAACGAATTCACGAACAACATTCCCTCGCGCGCGATCCGGTCGATGTTTGGAGTCGCTGGAAGCCGTGCACCGTAGCGAAGCACTGACTGATACGCGGAGATCGCGTGCGCTGCGTGATCGTCGGCCAACAGGAAAACGATATTGGGCCGTGATTGGGCGGTTGCTGTTGAGCCAACGAGTGCCAGATAGAGACCCGCGGCGCCGAGGGGCGTTGCGCGCATTTTACTGGAGCCGCCGGGTTCGAGCGCTCGGCAGATTCATCTTCGTGACCAGTTCCCCAAACCGCGGATGCGCCCGGACCGGATCGACGATCGGATGCACGTCGAGGTACGCGAGCCACCCTCGGCGCTCCTCCAGCGCGCGGTCCATCCAGTCGAGCGCCGCATCGTAATTGCCGAGCCCGAGCTCGAGCGTTGCTAGTTCCACCGGCGACACGTAGTCGTGCTTGATCGTTTTCTCGAGCGTAACAACCAGGTCTTTCGCGTACGCCGTGTCGCCAGCCCGCGCGAGGGCATAACCGAGAGTGGTTGCGCTGTACGTTGCGGAGTCGGGGAACGCGACCGCCTCTCGCAGCGTTCGCACCGCTTCATCGAAATCGCCGCGGAAGGTCAGAGCCAGCCCCAGAACTCGGTACGTTTCCTCAGCGGTCGGGTTCATCGCGATCGCGCGGATCAGGTGGTAACGGGCCTGATCGAACCGTCGTGCATAGATGTAGGTGTATCCGAGTGCGCGCCGAATCGACACGGATGCCGGATCGAGCTCCTGAGCGGTGTGTGCCTCGATAACGGCTTCATCGAGCCGCCCCTGTGATGCAAGGTGAAACGCGTACCATTGGTGTGCCGTCGCGTAGCCGGGGTCGAGCTCGATCGCACGCCGGAATTCCACACCCGAGGCTTGCCATTCCCAATCATTAATGAAGAGCGTCCACGCAAGCGACGCATGCGCCTCCGCCAGCGAGTCATCCAGCTCGAGCGCCCGCAGCGCGTATTCCTTCGCTCGTCGGAATCCCTCTGCGACCGGAACGTTGCGGTAGTCGACATGCAGTGCGTACGAATCGGCGAGCCCGGTATAGGCGAGCGCATAGCTCGGATCAACACGAATGGCCTGCTCGAAGTACTCGATTCCTTCGGCGACGCCTTCCTGCGTGCGTTTATTCCAGCAGTATCGTCCCTTGAGATACAGTCCGTAAGCCTCGACACTTTCCGTGTGTCGGCGGGCTTCGGGCTCTGCAAGATCCGCGAATGAGGTCGCGCGCAGCGTGTCGACGATCGTTCGTGCGATCTCATCCTGGATCGCGAATACGTCCTCCGATGTGCGGTCGTATCGCTGGGACCATAGCAGGCGACCGTCGTCGCTCGACGTAAGCTGCGCAGTGATGCGCAGGCGATTCCCATACTTGCGAACGGTCCCTTCGATCACGACGGTAGCTCCGAGCAGCGCGCCGATCGCTCGCACGTCCTGGGCTTTTCCCTTGAGCGCGAATACGGAAGTGCGCGAGGCAACTGAAAGTCCTTCAACCCGGCTCAGTGCGTCGATGAGCTCGTCAGTGATGCCGTCGCTCAGGTATTCGTTGTCCGGATCGGGGCTGGCGTTGACGAAGGGAAGAACGGCGATACTGCGCGCGGCAGACGAGAATCGACCTGCTGCGCGGTCATCCAGAAGCGCATCGGAGAATTCAATCACGCTCCCGAATCGGTCGTCCGGATTCTTCGCCAGCGCACGCATTACGGCCGACTCAACGGCCGCCGGCGCTTCCGGTCGCAACGCTCGAAGCGGCCTCGGCCTCTCTGTTATCTGCTTCGCCATTGTCGCGCGCGGGCTCGACCCAATCACGGGAGGAACACCGGCGAGCATTTCGTAGACGACGCAGGCCAGACTGTACACATCGGAGGCTGCCGTGAGGTCCTGCTCTCCGCTTGCCTGCTCGGGGCTCATGTAGGCCGGGGTTCCAAGTGCGATCCCGCCTTCGGTAATCGGCTCTCCGGCAACGCCCGATACAGCGTGCGCGACTCCAAAGTCGGCAACGAGCGCGTGTCCGTCCGCGAACAGAATGTTCTCGGGCTTCACGTCGCGGTGGACGAAGCCATTGCGATGCGCATAGTCGAGCCCGCGCGCTACATCCTGCGTGATGCGAACCGCGTCAGGAACTGCAAGCTGTCGTTCAGTGTCGAGACGATCCCGTAATGATCCACCGGGGACGAATGGCGACACGTAATACAGCATCCCGCCGGATTCGCCCGAGTCGATCAATGGCACGATATGCGGGTGCGAGAGGCGTGCAGCAATCCCGATCTCGCGGAGAAATCGCTCCGCTCCGACCGAAGCAGACAGCTCCGGTCGCATCACCTTGATCGCGACCTTCCGGCCGTGCTTCTTCTCGTCGGCGAGCAGCACTGTCGCCATTCCACCTCGCCCGAGCTCGCGCTCGATCGAGTATCGCTCCTTGAGCGGACTCTCTTCTATCGTCGATCTGGCGGTCATCAATGATTGAATATGCTCTCGCGCGTCCCCAACCCAAGCCCATATCTTGCGGGTGATTCTATAGCATATGAGGGGAATGACGCGAATTACCGAATCGATGTCAGCGGGGCGGTATCAGCCGGCGCTCCTCGGTGCTAGTTTCGACATTGTCGTTCTTACGCAGAATCGACCCCGCCAACAACTGCCCTTTGGATAGGAGTTTGGAGCAATGGCAATCTGGAAGGAACCAGCAACCGCGAAGAAGGAACCGACAATCATCCCGGCGGATTCGCCGCCACGAAGGGAGGAAGAGATGACCGCCGCAGGCTCACCAATCAATCCAGCCAATAATCCAGCCTACGACCAGCCTCGTCGGCCAACCGGTGGCGCCGGCAAGGAAACGCTCATCGCGGCTGATCTCGCAATCGAAGGCAAAATCGAAGGCGCGGGACACGTTCGGGTTGCGGGCCGGTTCAAGGGCGACGTCCACGTCGAGGGGAACCTCACGATCGAGCCTGGCGCGAAAGTCACGGGTGGCGTCCGTGCGAGCACCGTCACGATTGGCGGTGAGCTCGAGGGAAACGTGGATGCGGCGTCGCGTGTCGAGCTGCTCGAGTCTGGTGTGCTCAACGGCGATCTGAAAGCAGGTTCGCTGACAGTCGCTGCTGGATCGCGCATGCGCGGTCAGGCAGAATTCGGCTGGGGCGAAGAGACACGTGGGACTCGCGGTTTGAGAATGGAGGCTGCCTCCGCTTCATGAGCAACGGGGGGCAGGGAACTCCGGGAAAAACTCGCGCGTGCCCCCATTGCAAGGCGATCATTCTCGAGAGCGCGAGCATTTGTCCCGTATGCCGTCACCATTTGAGGTACGACCCTCATCGTGCGCGACACACGCCCCCCAGCTTTTCCGCGCTGCGCGTCGATGGAATCCTGAAGCGGCCGATAACTGGCGAGCCGTGGGAGTACTCGCTGCTGCTGACGATTCGCAACGATCGCGGCGAGGAGATCACTCGACAGGTGGTCGGCGTCGGCGCTCTTCAGCCAAATGAGCAGCGCACGTTCACGCTCGCGGTCGAGGTGTTCACACCAGCCGCAAAGGAGACAGTCAAGGCACGATAGGTAGGCGCCGCCGATCGGCAAAAAAACGCGGCGATCACGCCGCGTTTTTTTTCTGGGTCGCGTGTCGCGATCAAGGCATTCGCGGAAGTGCAGTCTTCGCGATTGCCACACCCTTTGGTCCGCCTAGACCGACCGCGAGAATGTTGTTGCCCTTCAGCACATAGAGGCCGGGGTCGATGAAGTACGCCGGAGCTCCAACATCAGGAGCTGGCTCGGCGGTGAACGACACGGCGCCGACGCCGGACTTCTTCATGCTCTCGTTCATGCCTTTGACCTGATCGGCAACGAACGCATCGAAGTCGCTGGTCGACCGGATCGGCTGCCCCCGAATGATGCTGAGTATGAACTCTACGTCTCCAAAATTCGATCCGCCTTCCCTCATGTACCAGCAATCCCCGCCGGGCTGCTTTTGTGGCTCGGCAAGGCTCTTTCCAAGGATGGCTTCAGCTTCGGCTTTAGTCACCAGACTGCAAAGGTCGACTTGAGCGACGGCCTGGGGACGGGTAGCAGGAGGAGAGTCGGTCCCAGCGGGAGGATTCGATTCGTTCCCCTTGGTACAGGCGGAAACAAGGATCAGAGCAACTGCAAGGTTAGCCAGGTTCGAGTGTGGCACGTCGCACCCCCGTGTCGGTGACCGTTGATGATGACAAAACGAGCTTGCGTTGCGATTCCGTTCTACGAGCCGTTCCCGCCGCGAAATCGAACCACGTCGTTGCGCTTCGGCGGCGAGCCCGCGGTCATCCGCCCGACGGCGAACTTGGGTGACACTTCGGTAATCGTGAGCTGTCCGAACTGTTTGTCCGGACTGCCGAGGGTTGCGCCGGTTTCGGGGTCGACGATCGCGTCGCCCTGCACGAACACGTCGAACTGCATCCCGGTTTTGATTCCGATATCGGTGCCTGCATTGATGTAGATCATATCGCCGCGAACGTCTGCAACGCGTCCCTGCCAGGGCATATTACGCAACTTCTTCACGAGATCCTCGACTCCTTTGTCGATCGCCTGGCGTGACGCCGCTCCGAGCGGTGTTTGCTTGCTCCCGCCGATCCCAACCTCGCGTCCGGACTTAGAGTAATCGGCGCTCACACCGGTTGCGGTGGACGAGCCTTCGCCGCGAACGGAGCTGACGACCGCTCCCGTGGTTGCATCGATGATCCGGAGGTCGATGGCTACCTGCGCGGTGAGACGATCGAGCTTCCCGCCAAGCTTGCTGTCAACTGCCTTGAGGATCGACAGTTTGCTGCCAGCACTGGATTGCTTGTAGGTGAACTCGGTAATGTCCCCGGTAATGAGCGCCTGGGCGCCCAGCAGCTTCCCGAGCGATGCTGCACTCTTTGCTTCGACGCGGCCCGACGCACCGAGCTGCTGCTCGGCGGCAACCTTGTCGAGCTGCGACCGTTCGACGACGGTGAACTCAGGCCGCGCCGCGAGTGCCGTGGTGAGCATTTGAGTCAATCCGCGCGCGAAATCAGACGGCGGCGGAATCGGTATCGTTGTCGAGCTTGACCCTGGAGAGCTCGTCTGCTGGATCGCGAGGGCGGTACCAGTCAGATCCATTACGCCGATCCGCAAGCGCGGCCCAGTGCGCAGTGCGTCCTGAGCCGATGCCGTTCCCGCAACAACAAGACATGCCAGGGCCAGTCGTGCGAGACGAAATGCGCTGAGCGCTGTCATTGATTGCTCTCCATGTCGGGGATCATGAGATCGCTTGCTGCCTCAACCAGATTTTGCGCAAAATCAGGTCAGAAGCGGACATCACCCGTGGCGCGGCTCAATCCCGCGCACATCATGTCCGCTTCAGGTGCACCTTTCCCGCTTCAACATGTGCAGCATCGCCGGCATTTCATTAACCAGGAGGTCGTGTGGCAATGCGAGTCTCTGCAGGGAGGCCGTTGTGGATCTACGGCATCATGGTGACTCTCGGCTGCTCGAAGGGCGATCAAGCTCCAGCGGTCGTGGCCTCGGGCGAGGAAGCGGCCGCAACAGCTGCGTCGGACGTGAAGACCGACAACGCGTGCCAGCTGCTGACGAAAGCGGAAGCCGCCGCCGTGCTCTCGTCGTCAATCAAGAAAGTCGGCGACGAAGGTCAGCCGGCACCAATCGGTACGATGCTCAGGAGCAGTTGCTTCTACCGCTCGGATGATGGTGGAACGGTTCAGCTCACTGTCAACAGCTTCCAGACGCCAGACGATGCCGCCAAACGGTTCGACCAGCTAAAGGGGATGTACAGCGGTGCGCGGCAAGTCGACGGTGTGGGCGATGCCGCCTTCATGCATCTCGAGACTCTGGTCGCAAAACAGGGGAATCGTTATCTGACCGTGGAGTTCAAGCCCGAAGGCTCCCGGAAGATTACCGATTACGCGAACACCCAGCAGATGGATGCGATACTCGCCGATGAGCGAGCGGTGGTCTCGAGGGCGCTCAGCCGGTTACCGGCGGCGACGTCTACCACCGTCGCGGCGGAGGGGGAGTCGGGACCAGCGAAAGGCGTTTGCGCGATGGTGCCAAAGGAAGAAATGGAGTCGATCCTTGGCGGACCGCTCACCCACGCAGTGCCGACCACTTCGCCCGGCAAGAGTGTCTGTACCTATACCGGCGCCGGCGGCCGGTATGCACAGGTATCGGTGGAACCGCAGGGTGGCGAGACAGGAATGGCGGGAGCACGCATGGCCGGCGCGATGATGGGAAATGCCGGCGGCGGAAAAGCGACCACTCCCGTCGAGGGCGTCGGAGATGAAGCTCTGATGCTCATCGGAGGGGTGTTGAACGTGCGCAAAGGGCCGGCGCTGATCACAGTCGACCTGAGAATGCAGGAGAACAGTGAGGAGAAGGCGAAAGCAATCGCACAGAAAGTGATGGCCAAGCTCTAGAGGAGATTGGCGAAATGACCCGGTTGGCGTCGACGACAGCAGTATTCCTGGCGCTTTCCGCCGGACTGCTGTCGGCGCAGGCGGCGCTCAAAATTCCGCTTGCAACGGGGCTGCAGGTCACGAACGCCATCGAAAACCCCCGCGGTGATTACGAGTCGCTGCTAACGGTCGAGAAGATCGACGCTGGTGGTGTGCACATAGTCTTCTCCGGACCGCGCGTAACAAAACCCGTGCATCGGACGGTGCGACGGATCGATCTCGAATCTTCGCGTCATTACCAGCTTCGCTTCGGACTGGAGTATCCCGAAGTCGTTGAGAACTCGACGGCACTCGGAACCTCGAAGGTCGTCCTTTCCGAACTGAGAGGAGGTGGCGAGGTGAAATTCTCCTGCTGTCTTCTCCAGGAAATCAATGGTCAGCATCTGTCTGGGACATTGAGACGTGTCGAATCAAAGCCGGTACTCATTTCGGTTCTCGTCAACGACAAGCGCGTACAGCTGCCAACGATTCATGCGGCCGGAAAGCTCTGGACGCAGCAATCGGATTTCTATTTTCTCGATGATCCTGAGAATCCCCTGGCACTCATGTGGAAGGTCGGGAAGCAGGGTCTTCGTGTAATCCGGATCTCGTACCCTTCAGCGGCCGCTGCGAAGCGCATCGAGACCGGACTTGCCATGAGCGGGCGGGTAGAGCTTCACGGGATCTACTTCGATATCGGGAGCGCGACGATTCGACCGGAGTCTGAGCCCGTGCTGAAGGAGATCGCGGGTGCGCTATCGAAGAACCCGTCATGGAAGCTCAGCGTCGAAGGGCACACCGACAACATCGGTGGCGACGCCGCGAATATGGATCTGTCACGTCGGCGCTCGGCAGCAGTAAAGGATGCGCTGGTGACTCGCTACCACGTCTCGGGCGCGCGACTAACTACGACGGGATTTGGAGCGTCACGACCGAAAGAGACCAATGACACGCTCGAAGGACGCGCGCGTAATCGCAGAGTCGAGTTAGTACGTGATGACAGGTGACTTTCCTCTGTCAGGCTCGACTATTGTATTCGGGCTCCTCTCTCAGGAAACAGAGCTTGCGGTATCCACCAGTCAGCAGGACCAGCGCGATTAAAGCGACCTTGGGCCGGTTCATCTGATTGGCTCCTTAGGGCTTCCACGAGCATCCGCGCAATCCAAATCGAAAAGCGGACAACGCCGGACCTGACGCATGAGTCAGAGAAAGGCCAGTGTCCGACTTTCCACGTCGGCTGCGCTTGTGTGTATGCCATGCGGAATGCTCTTCAGTTGCGACTTGCCAACCGTGGCCACATGTTTGCGCTGCGGTCGCAGTCTACGCAGGTCACATCTGCCCCGAGCGCATGCAGGACTCTGAGACCTCAGATTCCTCTGACCCACGGAGCGCGATCACCATTTGTCTTCGCCAGTGGCGCGAGGGCGACGCGATCGCGAAGGAGCGGCTGTTCGAGCTGGTCTACGAGCAGCTCCGCCATATGGCGCATCAGGCCCTCCGGAAAGAGCGTGATGACCACACTCTCGCAACGACCGACCTCGTCCACGAGGCGTACATGCGCCTCGTCGATCAGTCGAATGTCGAATGGCAGGACTCGTCGCATTTCTTTGCCGTCGCGTCTCGGGCGATGCGCCGGATTCTTGTGGATTACGCTCGAAAGCGAGGAGCTGCGAAGCGTGGCAGCGCTCCCCGGCGAGTTCCGCTGATGGAGGAGACACTTTCCCTGGACGAGCAGGCCGGCACCCTTCTCGCTCTCGACGAAGCGCTGACGCGACTGCACTCCGTGGATGAACGCCTCGCGCAGGTAGTGGAATACCGATTCTTCGGCGGACTTACGGAAGAGCAGACGGCACAAATCCTGAGCGT
>DATBRZ010000072.1:0-23881 GCA_036560025.1 Gemmatimonadaceae bacterium
CACGGACAGGGCGTGAGCTTTTTCGTCAGCAATCTCATTCCATTCCTGAATCTGGTTCTCGCCGGGTTCGTGCTGGCGTCGATCGCTGCGCGATTCATTTTCCCGGGAGTGAGCCTCGAAGGACGCACATTGTGGCTCCTCAGGTCGAGCCCGCTCAGGATGCACGAGCTTCTCTGGTCGAAGTACTGGGTAGGAACCATTCCGCTGGTGTTATTCGCGCTGGCGCTCGTGATCGTTACGGGAAAGCTGATGCACGTCAGTGACTTCATCATGGTCGTGTCGGTCGCGACGATCACCATGATGACGTTCGCCATCTCCGCGCTGGCGATTGCATTCGGGACGATGTTTCCGCGATTCGAGACCGAGAACGCAGCGCAGATTCCCACGTCGCTCGGCGGACTTCTTTTCATGATGGCGTCGATCGCTGTAATCGGCGGAGTGATCACGCTCGAGGCGCGGCCGGTTTTCGATTATCTGGCGGCGAAGGCGTTCGGGGCGCGGCGGGAGCCGATTGACATGTACATCGGATTCGGCGCGGCGGGCGTGCTATGCCTCGCGGCGACAGTAGTGCCGATCAGAATGGCGAGAGCGCGGCTGGAGAAGATCGCCACATAACGCTAACGGCGGAAACCCCAGGGAGTTTACTCACGCGCTTAGTGTGGACAGCATGCTCCCGCACTTGGAGCAGTACACCGCATCTCTCTCGGGTCTTGGCCCACAGTTATCGCAGATTGGCGTGCCACCCGCACGGAGTGATACCACCGCGCGGCGCATGTAGCGCGTCTTGAGAGATTCGTAATCCTCTTCCGAAAGCTTGCCTGTCGCGCGATCGAATTCGATTTCCTTTAGCGCCTGAATGGCCGGATCTCCTTGATCGTCTGGTGGCGGCGGCGCTGCAGCTCTGAGCCGTGCAACGGGCGCGACGGGTGCGAACAATGGGAACAACACCCACGTGAGCGCGGCCAGTGCGAGCAAGGTGCCGACAATGAGCGCAGTCATTTGTCGGTCCGCATCGCAGCGGTGATGCGAGCTATCTCATCGGGCGAGGCGTCGACCGGTGCAATCGCCCCGGCCGACGGCACCGACTGGGCTCGTGCGCGCCAGTTGCGCAGGACAACTGCGACAGCCGTCGCGCCCCCTGCCAGGGCGACGAACGGCATTATGTACCCGAGCAGGTTGAATCCCACTCGCGGCGGCGACATCAGGACGCGCTCGCCGTAGATGGCGCGAAACGCGCTCAGAATCTGAGTTGCGCTGTAACCGCCTGCGACGAGCTGCAGCATATCTCTGTGCATGGCCGGCGAAACGGTGCACGCGAAGTCCGTTGTGCGACACGTGTAAACGTCGAGCGGGCAGCCACACTGACATTTGATCTTGTGCTCGAGATCGTCGCGCTGGTCATCTGACATCACCGGTTTTGCGCCAGGCTTTGCCGGAAGCGAAACCGGCCGATACGCATCCTCGCTCATCGGGCCGTTGAAGGGCTGGAGCTGTTGCCCTCCGGCGCGACGCGAGGCCGCCGCCAACACGAGTGGCAGCGAAACAATGAATTCCCTGCGGCTCAACATCACGCGTTGACCAGCTCGCCGGCAGCGATCTCCGGAGCCTTCAACGGCTCCCGCGCGGCATAGCTGCTCGCAACCCGCACGCGCTCCGCCTGCGGCCACATGACTATCAATCCGCCGAACGCCATGAGCGCGCCACCGAGCCACACCCATCGCACGAGCGGATTGAATGTCACGCGGATTTCGGCGCTTTCGTCCGGATTCACACCCGCGAGCACGACGTACACGTCCTGACGGAATGAGCTTCGAATTCCAACCTCGGTGGACGGCTCAAACGTCGGCACGCCGCGACTGTCCACGTGCTGCCTCTTCTCACTCGTCAGAACACCGGCGGGCTTGCCATCACGCGAGGCGTCGAGCGCGAGCGCAGTTACCTGGCGATTGAGAATGTCGTATCGCGAAACTCCCTGACTGACGAACCGCCAGCGGTGACCCCATGGGTCTTGAACCTCCCGTGACTGTCCCGCCTTCAGCGTCACGTCGTATTCCTTCTTGAACGCCAGTCCCGCAAATGCAACGAAGATGACGACAACTCCCATGTGGACGATGTAGCCGCCGTACCGCCGACGGTTGCGTCCGATGAGCCGGCTGAAGGCCGTGGCTGCCGCCTCGCCATACATGCGCCGCCGCGCCCAAGTTCCCTTGTAGAATTCCTGGAGGATCGTCCCGGTAACGAACGCGGCGAGTGAGTACGAAACGACTGCAGCGAGCTCGCGCATGCCGATTGCCATGAGCACGATGGCGCACGCGACGCCGGCGCTCGTTGGAAATGCAAACTGACGTCTGAGATTCGCGATCGAAGCACGACGCCACGCGATCAGTGGTCCGATCCCGGTAAGAAGAAGCAGCAGCAGTCCTAGCGGGATGTTGACGGCGTTGAAGAACGGCGGACCCACGGTGATTTTCTCGCCCCGCACAGCCTCGGTGATAATCGGGAACAGGGTTCCCCACAGAACGGAGAACGCGATTCCCACGAGAACGACATTGTTATAGAGGAACGCCGCCTCGCGACTCACGAGACTCTCGAGCTCCGCTTTCGCCTCGAGATCCTTGAGTCGTGTCGTAACGAGATACGCGGTCGCAGCGATCGCCAGCAGCAGGAATCCGGCGAACCACATGCCCACCGGTGACTGGGCGAACGAATGCACGCTCGAGATGACGCCGCTGCGTGTGATGAACGTGCCGAAGATTGCGAGAAGGAACGTCGATACAACGAGCGTGACATTCCACTTTCTCAGCATGCCACGTTTTTCCTGCACCATTATCGAGTGCAGGAACGCGGTATTCACGAGCCACGGCAGAAGCGATGCGTTCTCGACCGGATCCCATGCCCAGTAGCCGCCCCACCCAAGCTCCACGTACGCCCACCACATTCCGAGAACAATTCCGGTCGTGTTGAAGAACCACGCGAGGAGCGCCCAGCGCCTCACCGCGCTGAGCCATTCAGCATCGAGTCTTCTAGTGAGGAGAGCCGCGATCGCGAACGCGAACGGAATACTGGTGCCGACGTAGCCCAGATAGAGATTCGGCGGATGAATCGCCATTCCCGGATTCTGAAGCTGCGGATTCATTCCGCGGCCGTCCGGCGGAATCCAGTCGAGTCGCTCGTATGGATTCGCTCCCAGACACAGCATCGCGAGGAAGAAAAGCATGATCACCGCGAGCGTGCCGGACACGTACGGCATCAACAGCCGGTTCTTTCGACGATTCGTCCACAGCGCGAGCGATGAGTAGATGCCGAGTATCAGGCACCAGAAAAGCATTGATCCGGCCTGTCCCGCCCAGAACGCCGTGAATGTGTAAACCTTGGGCAGATTCGCGCTGCTGAACGACGCGACGTACTTGATGGAGAAGTCGTGGCTGAAGAGCGCGGTCCAAAGTCCGAGCGACGCGAGAACTACCATCGCGAGCGTGGTGTATACGGCGCGCTCGCCGCTCAGAATGAGATCGCGGCGCCCCATTGCGCCGCCGGCGAAGGAAACTGTCGCCGCCCAGGCCGCCATCAGAAAGGCGACCCAGAGGGAGAGCTCACCAACGAGAATCACGCGCCGCGTTCCGCGGCGCGATAGCCCGGAGTGTTCCGGTACTTCGGGCCTGGACCCTCTGGCGCGTTCTCATATCGGGACGCGCACTTGGCAAGGAGCGTAGTCGCGCGGAAGGTGCCGTCGCGTCCGAGCCGCCCTTCGACTACCACATCTACACCGTCAGTAAAAGTGTCGGGCGTGATTCCCCTGTAAACGACGTTGTATGTCTTCGCTCCATCCGTCATACGGAACGAAGTCTCCCTGCCGCCCGGCGCGCGCGTAATGGATCCGGGAACAACTCGAGCCCCGACTTTGACTCCCGTATCATAAAAAGTCGGATCGGAAACCGTTTTCGCGGAGAGCTCGGCCGGCGTGAGATAATAGATCGCTGTATCCCGGATCGAGCTGGCCATGAGCCAGCCGGCTGTACCCAGGACGGCGATGCCGCCGACGATAAACTTTGTGCGCGCCTTCACGAGTTGAATATACGAGAGGGACTGCCGATTGCGGACTCTCTAGCGCTGCGTGTGCCGGATGAGAAGGAAAGCCGCTGCGGCGCCCAGCGCATCAAAAGTCAGATCCTTGACGCTGAACAGCCCCTTCGTGCGTCGATCGTGCACCTCGCGCCCAACTGAGACCGCTATGGAAGCGGAAATCGCAGCGGGAATCGCAGTGTTGCGGTCCGTGCCAAGAGCCTCGAGTCCCGCGAACGCAACGCTCTCCACGAACGCAGCGATGAAGAAATGCTTGACCTTGTCCGGGCCGAACCACGAATCCCGAGCCGGCGCTACCGTCGCCTGCTTTTGAGCGAACGAGGTTGCGGGGACGATGCCCGGCGCGACGGCTGCGAGGCTAACCAAGAGTCCGAGTCGCAGAATTCGTGTTTTCAACCCGAAGTTCGCTTCACGTTCTTTATGAAGGTCGCGATTTCCTCAATCAACCGCGGGACCACCGGTAACGAGGGATCGCTGTAAACCTTTATCTGCTCCGTTCGACCGCCGCTCGCTTCCTTGAGGATATGATTCATCCCTTCAACGACGAGGAGCACGGCAGCAGAATCTCCGGCTAAGAGCGCGTTGGCATCCTTCATCGATGTCTGGATGTCGGTCGATCCCTGCACGATCAACACCGGTACCGTGAGCTTGCCTATCTCCACAGCTGGATCGTACTGAAACCACGAGATCATGTATGGCTGCACGCTCGGCCGGAAGAGAGCGTACAGCTCGCGCGGCACCGAGTCCGGAGTCTTGCCTTGAGACAGGTCGGACAGCACGTGGGTGACACGCGTCATCATCTCCGGCGGAAGCTGGCCGTTGAGCTGATCGATGAGGATGTCGGCTGCTTTTCGTCCCGCTCCCTCCAGAGAAATGAACGCGTCGGCGCCGGCATTCTTTGCGGCGACCATTCCGATCAGCGAGCCTTCGCTGTGTCCAATGACTGTGATGGTAGAGAAATGCTCGTCACCCCTGAGCTTCTTGATCCACTCTGCAGCGTCGTCGATGTAGTTCGTGAAGCGAAGATCGGCCTCGTTCAATGCGGCGGGACGACTCGCTGCAATTCCTCGCTTGTCGTAGCGAACGCTGGCTATTCCATGCTCGGCGAGACCTTCAGCCAGAAGCTTGAGGCTGTTGTTCGACCCGGGGATCGCAGGCGAATTGCCATTCCGGTCCGTGGGGCCGGAGCCGGAAATGATGAGAACAACCGGTACAGGTGGCGTTGCCGCCGGAAGTTGAATCGTCCCCTGGATCTCGCCCGTTGGTGTCGAGAGCGCCGTTGATTCCGCCGATGCAGCGAGGCTCGGATGCGGTGATTCTGTGACCGGTGGAGGGGCGGAGCTGCACCCGCTCGCGATCAATGCACCGAGCGCAAAAACTGACCTTCGCGTCATGATCCCTCCGGTTCCCTACGATGGCTCGCCCAATATGTCACGCGGCTTCCTCGCCGGGCAGTCGCCGCCGGTGGCGGCGCTCTGGAAAGTACACATCGAGAAATCGAATCAATGCGCGCTCCTCGGGCGTGTGCGCGATGTGGCGTTTCGATGGATCGGCAAGTGACACTGACCGTCGCATCGGCAGATCGATCGTCGCTCCCGACTTGAGATATCGCGCGATGACAACTGGATGCACATACGATTTTCTGCAGATCGCCGGCGTGTTTCCAAGCTCAGCGGCTACGAGTCGCACAGTCGTGACCACGTTCTTGTTGCGCACGCGTGGATTCTTCTCCGGTCCGAGCTCGGCGAGAACGGTTGCTGCACGCAGAGTTCCTCCCCACGTGCGAAAGTCCTTCGCAGTGTACGGGAAGTCGGTGAGGCTTTCGAGATAGTTATTCACGTCGCGCGCGTCGACGTTGCACCACTCGCCATCCCGTTCGTAGCGAAAGAGACGTGCGCCCGGAGTGGAAAGGAGCTCGACAATAAAGCGCGCAATTCGCCGCGACACGATCGTCCGATGCTGACGGAGCCCTCGCTTGCCCGGATAGTCGAACCTCACGCGAGCGCCATCGACCTTAACGTGGGATTTGCGAAGGGTCGTGATCCCGAACGTGTTGTTCTCTCGCTCGTACCGGTCGCTGCCGACTCGAAAGAACGTGTCAGAGATAATCCGCACGATGCCGGCGCAAACGCGCTCGCGTGACAGGTCGTTGCGGCGGAAATCGCTATCGATGCGCGCACGCAGGATGGGAAGATCCCTGGCCATCTGACGAACGCGGTAATGCTTTCTCAGCTCGCCCTTCTCTACGGCGCGACGATGGTAGCGGTACTGCTTTCGCCCACGTGCGTCGAATCCCCACACCTGAATCGCTGCGCGCGGATTGGCTGCGACGTGAACGTCGCGCCAGGCCGGTGGTATCCGCAATTTGTCGATTCGATCGAGGTCCGCGGCGCTGCGAAGGGCTTGGCCGTTCGGACCGACGAATCGGAATCCCGACGCCTTGGTTCCCTTGCGAAGGATCCACTTCTTTGAGAGCACGGAGGTCGTACATTACAACCCCCGCAGTGCCATCTCAACTCAATGAGTCATTGAATTGCCTTACGAATTCCTCACGCTCGAAGTTGAGAGCGGAATTGCAACGCTCATCGTAAATCGCCCCGACAAGCTGAATGCACTGAATCGCGGCACAATCGCCGAGCTCGGCGCTGCGATCGATGAGCTGCGATCGAGGGACGATGTGTCGGGTGTCATTCTCACCGGCGCCGGACGCGCGTTCGTTGCAGGAGCCGACATCTCAGAGCTTGCGGGAACGAATGCAGTCACTGCCGAGGAGCTGGCGCGGCGCGGACAGGAAGTGTTCCGCCGGTTCGAGACGTCGCCTAAGCCGGTCATCGCCGCAGTGAACGGGTTCGCGCTTGGCGGCGGATGCGAGCTCGCGCTCGCATGCCACTTCAGGATCGCATCCGAGCTGGCGAAATTCGGACAACCTGAGGTCAAGCTTGGCACTGCCCCCGGCTACGGTGGCACGCAGCGATTGCCGCGTCTGGTTGGGAAGGGACACGCGCTGCAACTGTTGCTCACTGGTGAGACTATCGATGGCGCGGAAGCATATCGCATTGGATTGGTCAACGCGGTGGTGCCTGCCAACGACCTGATGACGAAAGCCATATCGATTCTTCGTCAGATCCTCGCGAATGGTCCGCTCGCGGTTGCGGCGTGTATCGAGCTCGTGAACCGCGGTCTCGATTTACCTCTCGACCAGGCGCTCGCCGAAGAAGCAGCTCGTTTTGGCTCTCTCGCTGCAACAGATGACATGCGCGAAGGAACATCGGCATTTCTCGCCAAGCGCGCGCCGCAGTTCAAACGGAAGTGAGTGCGACGCGCGTCCGGATCGAGCGCGCCTCAATTCGTGACTTCAGGAATCTCGAGGATGTTGAGCTCGTGCTGCCCGATGCCGGCGTCGCAATCGTTGGCGAGAACGGTCAGGGGAAGACGAATCTGCTCGAAGCGTTGTACTACCTTCAGATCTTGCGCAGCGCGCGCGGTGCGCGTGATCAGGATCTAGCTCGTTTCGGCACCGCCGGCTTTCATGTTTCAGCGCGCCTCGCTGGCAGCGCGGACCGCGAGATCGCCGTCGGTTTCGATAGCGTCGGCAAGCGAAAGAAATTCGTGCGGGACGGTATTGCCGCAGCTAAGCTCAGCGACGCGTTCGGATCGCTTCCGTCAGTGATGTTCTCGCCGCGTGACATCGAGCTGGTGAGTGGATCGCCGTCTGAGCGGCGTCGTTTTATCGACGTCGTGCTCGCTCTCAGATCCCGACGGTATTTGTCCGCGCTGCAGCAGTACCGCGCTGCCCTCAACCGACGCAATGCCGCATTACGAAGCGTCGCTCGTGGGCGAGGCGACACCGATTCCGTTGCCGCGTGGGAGCCGGCGCTTGCCGACAACGGAGCTATGATCGCGTGCGAGCGGCGAAAATGGGTGGCGGACGCGGCCTCCGAGTTTGCGCGTCTGTGCGCGGCGATAGGCGAAGAGGAGCCGGCTCGCATGGAATACGTGAGCGCGACCGCGGAGATCGGTGACGCGCGAGAAACCCTTGCGCGATCGCTCGAGCAGAATCGTCTCAACGACATTCGTCGAGGTCTTACGACCTCCGGACCTCATCGAGACGACGTCCTGATCACGCTTTCCGGACGCGACATTCGATCTTTTGGATCAGCCGGCCAGCAGCGCACAGCTGCCACCGCGCTCAGAATGCTCGAAGCCTCGTCGCTTCGCGAACACTCCGGCCGGGAGCCGGTACTGCTGCTGGATGATCCATTCGCGGAGCTGGACACGCGACGCGCCGGCAGAATTCAGGAGCTGCTGACCAGCTCCGGACTTGGCCAGACCATTCTTGCGGTGCCCCGCGAGGCAGACATCCCGGCTGACCTATTGTCACTCGAGCGCCTAAGAATTCGGGCCGGCACCATCCAGGTGAAACCGTCATGAGCTCCGGTCGAAAGAAGCAGCGGCCAACTCCGATCGGCGAAGTCGTGTCGGACGTGCTTCGTCAAAAAGGAATGAAGGCCAGGCTTGACCAGGCGTCGGTCGTTACGGATTGGGGAAGCGTGGTCGGACCGGCGATCGATGCGGTTACAACGCCGATGTCCGTAACCCCGGACGGCATTCTTTTCGTCGCGGTGACGACGAACGCGTGGATGAACGAGCTGTCGCTGATGGAACCTGAGCTCGTCCGAGCTCTCAACCTCCGCACGGGGTCTCCGCGGGTCAAAAAAATCCGGTTCCAGCTCAAGCGCTAAGTTCTTGGAACGCAAGGGCTTAATACCCAAGTTTTAGATTGCGGGAAAAGGCCGTTCTGGTTACATTGGAGGACTATTGAACGGTCGCCATCTTCGGTGCCTGTTCGCCCCTCTTTCTGTACTTCCGGCACACGATGGCAAAGACAGCAGCGGCCACTGACGCCCGCTACGACGCGGGGCAAATCCAGGTTTTAAAGGGACTAGAAGCAGTTAGAAAGCGGCCGGGCATGTACGTCGGCTCGACATCATCTCGCGGCCTGCACCACCTCGTTTACGAGGTCGTCGACAACGCGATCGACGAGGCACTCGCCGGCCATGCGAAGCGAATCGAGGTGATCATCCACGCCGACGACGCTGTGACAGTCACCGACGACGGTCGCGGAATTCCAGTCGATATCCATCCGATCGAGAAGATCCCCGGCGTTGAGCTGGCGATGACCGTTCTCCATGCGGGCGGAAAGTTCGACAAGTCGAGCTACAAGGTTTCCGGTGGATTGCACGGCGTCGGCGTATCCGTCGTGAATGCTCTTTCCGAGCGCCTCAAGGTGTGGGTGAAGCGCGACGGCAAGGAGCATTACATGGACTTCGTTCGCGGTCGCACGACGACGAAGCTCACGGTGCTCGGCAAGACGAGCCGAAACGACACCGGAACGAAGGTGTGGTTCAAGCCTGACCCGCAGATCTTCACCGAGCTGAGGTACGACTACGACACTCTCGCCAATCGTCTGCGTGAGCTGTCGTTCCTCAACAAGGGCGTCGAGATCCACATCACCGATGAGCGCGAAGGATCGGAAAAGCACGAGATCTTCCTCGCCAAGGGCGGCCTCAAGGAAATGGTGCAGTTCCTCAACAGCTCCAGGAAGCCGCTGCACAGCGAGATCGTGTCGATCGAGACCGAGCACGACGATGTCGACATCGAGCTCGCATTCCAGTACAACGACGGCTACAACGAGAACGTTTTCTCATTCGTGAACAACATCAATACGCACGAAGGAGGAACGCATCTCACGGGATTCAAGGCAGCGCTCACGCGGACGATCAATGCGTATGCGTCGCGCAACCAGACCAAGAAGAACGACTTCACGCTGAGCGGCGACGACGTTCGCGAAGGATTGACCGCCGTTCTTTCGGTGAAGGTTCGCGAGCCGCAGTTCGAAGGTCAGACAAAGACGAAGCTCGGCAACTCGGAAGTGGAAGGAGCGGTAAAGACAGTCGTCAATGAAATGCTGGGCGCGTATCTCGAAGAGCATCCGAGAGTCGCGAACATCGTCATCGAAAAAGCGATCTCCGCCGCGCGGGCGCGTGAGGCTGCGCGAAAGGCGCGCGACCTGACACGGAAGAAATCAGCGCTCGACGTGGGGAATCTCCCCGGCAAACTGGCCGATTGCTCGCTCAGCGATCCTTCACTTTGCGAGATCTATCTGGTCGAGGGTGACAGCGCCGGCGGGTCCGCCAAGCAAGGCCGGAACCGCGCGTTCCAGGCGATTCTCCCGCTGCGCGGGAAGATCCTCAACGTAGAGCGCGCACGAATCGACAAGGTGCTGTCGAACGAGGAGATCCGGACGATCATCACCGCGATCGGAGCGGGTATCAAGGATGACTTCTCCATTGAGAATGTCCGCTATCACAAGTGCATCCTGATGACCGACGCGGACGTCGACGGCGCGCACATCCGTACGCTCTTGCTCACGTTCTTCTACCGGCAGATGCCCGAGCTGATCGAGGCCGGCTACATCTACATCGCGCAGCCGCCGCTCTACCGCATCGCGAAGGGGAAGGACGAGTATTACGCGTTCGACGAGAAGGAGCGCGACGACTACATCACGCGGCTCGCCAACGGCGACGCGAAAACGTCGGTGAACGTGCAGCGCTACAAGGGTCTTGGCGAGATGAATCCGGATCAGCTGTGGTCGACAACGATGGATCCGGAGACGCGGACGATTCTCAAGGTGACGATGGAGGATGCGGTCCTTGCGGATCAGACATTCCAGACGCTGATGGGAGACGAGGTCGAGCCGCGGAGACTGTTCATCGAACAGAACGCGAGGTTCGTCAGCAACCTGGATATTTAACAACCACTGCGAACTGCGGACTAAACTGCGGGCTAAACTGCGGACTAACTAAGCCACTCTCCCAGGGGAGATGCCAAGTCCACAACTGATCGGGCCACAGCCCGATACCACCCCCGTCACGGTCGCAAAAGGACGAGGGCGCAAGCGGGAGATTCCAAAGGATCTTCTGCAGGAAGCGTCACACCGGCTCGGTGTGATCAGCCTCGTGGCCGGTGTGCTGTGGATCGTCGCCACCGTCCTCTGGCATCTGACGTATCCGGCGTTTCATCCGGGTCGGTCGATCCCCGGTCTCTCGGCGCCGGATTGGATCGCCATTGTGAGCGGCCTGGCATCGCTGGGACTCTGTTTCTTCATCAGACATAGTCGGCGCGAGCCGCAGTTCTTCCTGCAGTTGGGACTCGCCAATCTGGTCTGGACATGTTTCGCGCTCGGACTGGTCATGCATTGGGGCCGGCCGATGTCCGATCCGCTCAACCCGGAAGTTTCGTGGATTGCAGTCGTGCTCCTCATGTCCGCCGCGATTCTCCCGGTTGGCCCGCGCAACATGACCATCGCAGCGCTCGTTGGCGCATCGATGGGTCCGCTGACGATGGCTCTCACTCACGTGCACGGGCTTTCGACGCTCGCAGCGCTTCGCGTGGGTCTGTTGATGCACTACTCCGACTTTCTCGTCGCCGGAGTTGCGATCGTGATCGCGCGTGTCGTGACTCGTCTCGGCCGACAGGTTTCGAAAGCGCGCGAGCTCGGGAGTTATCAGCTGGGCGAGCTGATCAAGAAGGGCGGCATGGGTGAGATCTACAAGGCGACACATCGAATGCTCGCGCGGCCGGCTGCCATCAAGCTCATTCGCGCCGAGGTTCTCGCATCGGAAGCTGGCCAGTCAGCGGAGCTCGCTGTGAAGCGGTTCCATCGCGAAGCCGAAGCGGCCGCGAATCTGAGATGTCCGCACACCGTCGAGTTGTTCGATTTTGGAATCACCGAAGACGAAACGCTGTACTTCGTCATGGAGCTGCTGGAGGGGATGGACCTCGAGACGCTCGTGCGAAAGCACGGTCCGATGCCAGCGCGCCGCGCGATTCACATCATGCGCCAGGTGTGTGAGTCACTCGAGGAAGCGCATACGAAGGGTCTCGTTCACCGCGATATCAAACCCGCCAACATTCACATCGGCACCGTTGGCGTTCGCCACGATTTCGTGAAGGTGCTGGATTTCGGACTCGTCAAATCGGTGAAGAAGCAGGAGATGAGCGACACTCTTGCTACGGCTGTAGGCTGGACGCCGGGAACTCCCGCTTACATGGCCCCCGAGATGGCGCTGGCCGAAACCGTCGACGCTCGCGCGGACATCTACGCGCTCGGATGCGTGACGTATTTCCTGTTGACCGGGAGACTGGTGTTCGAAGCCGACGGTCCGCTCCAGATGGTCGCAAAGCACTTCAGCGCCCAGCCGGTGCCTCCTTCACGCAATGGCGGCATCGATGTTCCGCCCGCCCTCGACGAGATGATTCTCAAGTGTCTGGCGAAGAAGCCCGACGATCGACCGCAAAGCGCCGCGATTGTTTCGCAGCTGCTCGCTGAGGTCAGAACGGAAGTGTGGTCAGAGAAGGACGCAGCCGAGTGGTGGGCCGCTCGTGCAGCGCAGGAATTTACTTCGCGATCTCCGCGACCTGATTCTCCAGCCGTCCAACCAGCTCCCGCAGTTCCTTCTCCCGCTTAGCGGAGATGTGACCGAAGATCGTGCGCGCCAGCGTGTAGAATCCGCCGGCGATCAGCACCCAGATCAATCCCGCCATCGGCGCGGAATGAAATACTCCCATGCCGATCCCGATGGAAATTCCGCTCGTTCCTCCCCCGCCGCCGCCCACAAGCCCGCCGAACAGAGCGCCGGCGACATTTCGAAGCTCTTCCTCGACCCGGATGGTCGTGACTCCGCCGCGCGAGATCACGCTGACGTCAATCTGTCTGCCGCGCGCGTGACGACGCCCTCCGGTCGTCGTTGACGTCCACGCGAGCGTGCGACCGAGCACGCTGGTTATGCCGTTGTCACCGATCGTACGACGGATCTCGTTCACCAGATTCTCGAATTCCTCGACCGGAATCTCACCTTCGATTACGCGCTCGAACACGAGTCGCGTCGGCGCGCCAACCCACGGCGATGGCCGATTCACTTCGGACGGCCGGTCGATCCCCTGCGCTGCACGCCGAACGAGGAGCGGATCGATGCCCGCCTCCTTCGCGATCTGCTCGACCTGATTCAGAGTGAGGGCCGTAGATGGCTCCTGCTCGACCTGCTCCGTCTGCTGAAGCTCCGTCGCCCTCTTGATGATCAGGGCGACTTCCTCCTCGCTGAATTTCCTTTCGGGTCGCGTTCTGTCGGCCATGACGTTCAGCTCCGGGGCGCTTTCCATTTCGTGCGGCCGCTCGCGGTCATGCGATACGAAATGAGCTCGAGCGATTCCTTTCCGGAATTACCAATCGTAATTGCTTCGCGAAGAGCAGCGTCGCCGATCGTGAGACCTTTCTCATCTCGCGCGTGCACCGTCGCGAGAGGTTGACCCTTCTCGACCTTGTCCCCCGGCTTTACCGAAATCACGAAGCCGACGGAAGGGTCGATGTCATCGGCCATTGTGCGGCGCCCGCCTCCGAGAGCAATAATCCCGTGCCCGACTATCCTCGGGGCAACCAGCGTCACGAATCCATCACGCGGCGCCTTGTATTCGTGTTTTGCCGCAGCGGTGGGCAACCGCGAAAGATCATCGAGTATGCGCCTGTCGCCGCCCTGCGCTTCGATGATCTCGCCGAGCTTTTCGCGGGCCAGGCCGGAGGTGATGGCATTGTCCATCATCCGCCACGCGTCATCGACGTTTTTGACTCCGCCGCCGAGCATGAGCATCTCAGCGCCGAGCGCAAATGTCACCTGCATGAGATCCTCGGGGCCCTGCCCTTCCAGCGCGGCGACCGATTCGGCCACCTCGAGCGAATTTCCGCAGGCAAAGCCAAGCGGACGATCCATCGCGGTAAAAAGAGCGACAACCGGACAACCGTGTCGCGTTCCCAAATCGATCATGGCACGCGCGAGATCGCGCTCGCTTCGCTCGTCGGTGATGAACGACCCCGGACCTCGCTTGAGATCGAGCACGAGCCCGGTCAGGCCCTCGGAAAGCTTCTTGCTCATGATGCTCGCTGCAATGAGCGGGACTGCTTCGACCGTAGCGGTAATGTCGCGAAGAGCATACATGCGCCGGTCGGCAGGCGCGATCTCGTCCGTCTGTCCGATCAGCGCGCAGCCGATACGATCGATCTGATCTCGTGCCTCTGCCAGCGAGAGATCGGTTCGAAATCCCGGGATGGATTCCAGCTTGTCGAGCGTTCCACCTGTGTGCCCGAGCCCGCGGCCCGACATCATCGGAACCACGATGCCGAGCGATGCGATCAGCGGCGCAATGACGAGTGATACCTTGTCGCCGACTCCTCCGGTCGAGTGCTTATCGATGCGCGGAGCGACGATGTCGGACAGGTCGAGCGTGGATCCGCTCGAGATCATCGCATCGGTCAGGGCGCTCGTTTCTTCCGCGTCGAGCCCGCGGAAGAAAATCGCCATCAACAGGGCGGCCATCTGATAGTCGGGGACGGCGCCGTCGGCGTATCGCGCTATCAGCTCTTCCCACTCGCCGTCGGTAATGCGACCGCCGTCGCGTTTTCGCTCTATCAGGCGAGGTACGATCAGACCTTGCCCGCCTCGGCGTTTCGTCGTTCGCGCTCCAGTTCTGCCTTCTTTCGCGCGAGCTCGATCTCCTTTCGCTTGAGTGACCCGGCGCGCTTCAGCTCCTTGCCGAGCCGCTTCCAAACGTGTGTGTTTCCGCGGACGCGACGGATGCGGCGACGCAGCATGTCGCGCGTGGCCTCGCCGCTCTGCGGCGCGAACAGCATCGCCACTCCCGCGCCGATTGCAACTCCGATGATGACTCCGACTCCGAGCAAACCGGCAGAGTGAGGATCCACGACGCGCCGATACGGTGAGCCGACCGGCTTCTTCCTCGGGGACCTGGGCGGCTGTGTGGCGTCATCATCCATGGGATCGTCCATCGTCATGGAAGGATGGTAAACAGAGGGTGGTAAGAATTTTGCTCAATGGGGGGCTCGTGCAATACCCATGCGAGGGGACCGGATGAGTGAATCTGGTAAGACTATCCTGCTCGTTGAAGACAATGAAGACAACCGCATCGTTTACTCCACCATTCTCAAGCACTTCGGCTATGACGTCACCGAGGCGTGGAATGGTGAGGAAGGCATTGCCAAGGCTAGATCCGACCGCCCGGACCTGATTCTCATGGACATCTCCATCCCGATCATCGACGGGTGGGAGGCCACTCAGGTGCTGAAGCACGACCCGGAAACCAAGCACATTCCGATCATTGCGCTGACGGCACACGCACTCGCGTCCGACCGCGAAAAAGCGTTCGAGGTCGGGTGCGACGGTTATCTGGCGAAGCCCTGCGAGCCGAGGGCGGTAGTCGCGGAGGTACAGCGATTCCTCGGACGCAACAATGGCAAATAGCGCTGCGCCCCAGGATCCCGCACCAAAGAGGATCCTGGTAGTCGACGACCACGAAGACAACGTCGAGGTCCTGCGCGTCAGGCTCGAAGCTCGCGGCTACGAGGTCCAGGGCGCGCCCGACGGCGAGGCTGCGCTCGAGATGGTCGAGAGCTGGGTGCCCGATCTGATTCTCCTCGACGTAATGATGCCCAAGGTCGACGGGCTCGAGGTCGTACGCCGAGTCAAGGCCAACGAGACGCTTCCGTTCATTCCGGTCATCATGCAGACGGCGCTCGATTCGACTGAGCGGATGGTCGCGGGGCTCGCCGCCGGTGCAGACGATTATGTAACGAAGCCGATCAACTTCGCTGAGCTCGAGGCGCGAATAAAATCGCTGCTTCGCATCAAGGCGCTGCAGGACGAGCTGCAGGAGCGGGAGCAGGATCTCTCGCGAATGAACGACAAGCTGCTGTATATCTCACTTACCGATGGATTGACCGGAGTCGACAATCGTCGTGCACTCGAGCAGCGGCTGCATGAAATGTTCGAGCATTCGCTGCGTCTGCACGAGCCGGTTGCGTGCGTGATGTGCGACATCGATCACTTCAAGATGGTGAACGATACGTATGGCCATGCCGCCGGCGACGAGGTGCTGAAGCAGTTCGCGACGATCCTGAAGGAAGGCGCGCGCGACATCGACCGAGTAGGACGCTACGGCGGCGAAGAGTTTCTTCTCATCCTTCCCGGCACCGTTCTGGATGCGGCAGTCACGTTCGCTGAACGGCTGCGCCAGGGTGTGGAGGCGCATACATTTTCGTTCGAGGGCGGATCGGTTAAGCGAACGATGAGCTGCGGCGTGGCAGCCTGGCCACATCCGCGTGTGACAGGGCGCGACGGATTGCTCAAAGCCGCAGACGACGCTCTCTATGTCGCCAAGGAAACGGGACGCAACAAAGTCGTGCGCTTCGACAGCGCCGAGTTCAACGCGCACATCGGGGTTGACAACGAAGCGAATGGCACGCGAGAAAAAAAGCCCGCCACGGGGGGAAACGCCGGCCAGGAGATCGGCGCAGCTCAGGCAGCTACTTAATCAGGCATCGCACGAGTACTACGTGCTCGACAGCCCGGTGCTGTCCGACCGGGAATACGATCAGCTCTTCCGCGAGCTTCAACGACTCGAAGCCGAACATCCGGAGCTCCGCACGCCCGATTCGCCGACGATGCGAATCGGCGCCGCCCCTCAGACAGCACTCGCCAAACACACTCACCTGGTACCGATGCTGTCCCTCGGCAATGCATTCGACGACGACGAGCTCCGCGCGTGGGAAGATCGGCTGGTGCGCATGGCGGGCGATGATGTGTCGAAGGCCGGCTATACGGTCGAGCTCAAGATCGACGGAACCGCGGTTGCGCTGACCTACGAGGACGGCGTCTTCATCACCGGCGCAACGAGAGGAAATGGCACGATCGGCGAAGTGGTGACCGAGAATCTTCGAACCATTCGCGACGTTCCTCTTCGATTGCGCGGAGATGTGCCGAAGGGAAGAATCGAGATTCGCGGCGAAGTCTACATGCCGTTCGACCGTTTCGAGCAGATGAACGAAGAGCGCGTGAGAGCCGGCGAGCCGGTGTTCGCGAATCCGCGTAACTCCGCTGCGGGAGCGCTCCGGCAGCTCGATCCGGCGATTACCGCGCGACGCCCGCTTCGATTCTTCGGCTATTCAGCCGCTGCAGCGAACCAGGCTCTTCTTCCATTCAAAACGCAATGGGAGCTGCTCGAGACTCTCGCCAGTTGGGGTGTGCCGGTCGCCCCGCACCGCAACCGCTGCAAGACACTCGCTGAAGTGCACGAGTGGGCCCATGACATCGAAGCCCGCGTGCGCGGCACTCTCAACTTCGGAATCGACGGCGGCGTGGTGAAGGTGGACGCGCTCCGGCTGCAGGATGAGCTCGGAGTTGTGGGCGGGCGAGAGCCCCGCTGGGCAATCGCGCGGAAATTCGCCCCGGATATCGCGGAAACGAAACTGCTCGACATCGGTGTAAACGTCGGGCGAACCGGAGCGCTCAATCCATACGCCATACTCCAGCCTGTCGAGATCGGCGGCGTGGTCGTAAAGCTCGCAACCCTGCACAACGAGGATCTGGTTCGCCGCAAGGATCTTCGTATCGGCGACATCGTTCAGGTGAAGCGTGCCGGTGAAGTCATTCCGCAGATCATCGCACCGGTTCCTGAAAAGAGCGGGTCGCGGGGGCGGCCGTGGCGGATGCCAAAACGATGTCCCTCGTGCGGAACAGAAGTTGAGCGGGACGAAGAGGAAGTCGCGATCTACTGTCCGAACGTCGCGTGTCCGGGGCGACGCCTCGAGGGACTCGTGCATTTCGCGTCGCGGGGCGCGATGGACATCCGCGGCCTTTCGTACGCACGAATAGAGCAGCTGATTAATGAAGGATTGATCTCGGATGCCGGCGATCTCTACTCGCTGACCAGCGAGCGATTGCTTGCTCTCGAGGGATACGCGGACAAGGGTACCGACGCGCTACTCCGAGCAATCGAGCAATCCAAGTCCCAGCCGTTATCGCGACTGCTCAGCGCACTCGGCATCAGACACGTGGGATCGATCGCCGCACAGCTGCTCGCGCGGCATTTCGGCAATCTCGATGCGATCGCAAGAGCATCGGAGGAAGAGATCACAGCGGTGCGGGGAGTTGGATCGACAATCGCGGACGGAGTGGTCGCATACTTTCGCAACCCCGCCGCACGCAAGCTCGTCGAGAAGCTTCGCCGAGCGGGCGTCAACTTCACCGAGCAGTCGGAGGCGACGGCAGATGGTGCCCTCAGTGGTCAGACCGTCGTCATTACCGGCACGCTTCCAACGATGACACGGACGCAGGCGACGGAAGCAGTGGAGCGAGCCGGAGGAAGGGTGACGAATTCAGTGTCGAAGTCGACGAGCTTCGTGGTGGTCGGCGAAGAGGCAGGAAGCAAGCTCGAGAAGGCCAGGCAGCTCGGCGTCGAGATAATCGATGAGGCCGAGCTGAAGCGGCGACTCGACGCGTAATCGACGCCACGCTAATGTTGCGATGATCATGGCTGAATCCGAATCCGTGCAGATGATTGGAATTGCGCTTCCAACGCTTCGGGAGCTGCGCGGCGCTACGCTCGCGTCATTGGCCTCTCACGGCGGCGGTGAAGCTGACGCGGTCGATACGTTGAGAGAGGCTGGCTTCGCCGGAGGCGAAGCGGTCTTGTCGGCGTTCGAGGAATGGCTCAGAGACCGTGACTCGGAGCACGCGCCCACGACGGTCGGCGAGCTGCCACTCGACGAGTTTGCCGCGAGGGTGCGCCGCTTTTTTCATCACGCCGGGTGGGGAGAGATCGATTTCACACCAAACGACGACGATGGCGTGGCAGAGCTCATCGTTCGTCGCTGCTGGGAGTGCTCAGCGACCGATCCTTCGGATGGTCCGTCGTGTCACATCACAACGGGGATGCTCGCCTCTTTCTTCGGACAGCTTGCCGGTTATCCGGTGTCGGTGCTGGAAACGGAATGTTGTGCAAGCGGGGGCGAGCACTGCCGGTTCCTGATGGGGAATCCGGAAGTCATGACATGGAAGTGGGAAACCCTTAAAGGCCAATAACAATAAAGATCGTTATCCCGCCTTCAGTACCTCCGCGTACGCCGGATTCGGTACCAGCTCTCCGTCAATGAGTACCTCTCTGTCCCACGGAAGAATGATCGTGCTCTCCGTGGCGAGCGCGTGGAACGTCGGCTCGTAGGATCCGGTGCGGAATGCTACGGCCGTCCGCACATCCTGAGCGCCGGCATTGACGAGCGCGGCAACCGCGAGCCGCATGGTGTCGCCGGAATCGCACGTCTCATCCACTATCAGCACGCGCCGATCGCGAGCCTCGATGGGGGCAGCGCCGAAAACTGCGGGTGTTTCGCGGGTCTCCTCAGCTCGGAATTTCCTGCTGACGACGATCGAATGGAATTCGCGGCCGAGCATCGCCGCGATCACGGCTCCCGGAACCACACCAGCCGTTGCGATGCCGACGACGATCTCAGGGTCGTATGATCGCGCGACCTTGAGCGCGAGCGCGCGCGAGAGCTCCCCGAAAAGTGGCCACTCGACCACGAGAACTCCCTTGGTGGGATCGACGATTTGCTTTCGCGGTGACATCGTGCGCGGAAGGTAGCCCTGCCAGAACCACGATGGTAGATTCGGTGCGATGTCGTTCTGGAGCAGGCTCGGAGGCGGAAAGTCGAAGCACGAGCAGAAGCGCCTCGATTATCTGAACGAGGGGCTCGCTCTCGAACGCCAGGGCGACTACGAGGCCGCGCTCACTTCCTACCAGCTCGCTCTACGCGATCAGCCGACCAACCACAGGGTCCTCCAGAACATGGCGATCGCGTACTCGCGAACCGGACGCCAGACGGAGGCTATTCGCTGCTACCGTAGAGCCCTCGAGATTCAGCCGAAGCTGTCGGGTGCTCATTACGGGCTCGCCTTCCTGCTTCTGCGCCGCGGCGACCTCGAGGACGCAGCCTTTCACCTTCAGGCATTCCTGATGGATCCTCCGCCGCCGAGCGCAGAGGCCGAGCGGTGGGTAAAACACGCGAGAGAGACCTTGGAGAGGCTGCGGACGGAGCCTGAGCCGCCCGAGCCGGGTGCTCCACTCGAAAGCGGCGAGTACCCCGAGGTCTCCGAGTAGATGGGCGATGTTCTCGCCATCGTCAGTCAGAAGGGTGGAGTAGGAAAGACAACAACCGCGGTGAACCTGGCCGCTGCGTTTGCACGCCGGGGACTCAAGACACTCCTCATCGATGTCGACCCGCAGGGCTCGGTGCGATACGGGGTGGGACTTCGGCGCGAGCAGCAGAGCGCCGGATTCGCCGATTACCTCAATGGCCAGCGCTCGCTCCGCGAGGTGATTCTGCCCACCGCGCTGCCATGGCTGCGCGTCATCCTTGCGGGCTCGGTCACGGATGAAGCCGACAGCGTGTTCTATCAGCAGCTCATTGCCGAGACGACGATCCTTCCCGAGCTCCTCGCCACGGCGCGCTCCAGATGTCATGTCGTCGTGGTCGACACTCCGCCGGGAATGGGTGCAATCACCCGCCGCGTTCTCGAAGCGAGCCAGCACGTCATCGTGCCGCTTCAGTGTGAGCCGCTTGCGCTCCAGACCACGCCGCAGATCCTTCGCGGAATTCAGGACGTTGTCTCTACGAACGACGAGCTGACTCTCGATGGGATCCTGATGACGATGTTCGAGGCGGAGAATCCGGCGAGCGAGCGAGTGGTGGACTACGTCCGCCGGCATCTGCCGACGAATATCGTTTTCGATACCATAATCCCGCGCACGGTTGCAACGGCCGATGCTTTTGCGGCCGGCCAGCCGGTGGTTCTACGAAGCCCGGCAGATCCCGCATCGCAGGCGTATATCGATCTCGCGACGCAGCTCGTAGACAGGCTCCTGTGAAAAGAACGTTTCGTGCGAGCGCGTTATTACGAACGGGCACCGCTCTCGTGTTGTCTGCTGTGGGAGCTTGCACCGACATTCCGACGGATGCTGACGAGGTACTGTCGATCGAGCTCAGCGCGCTTCCCTTCCCATCGGTCGTCGTCGGCGACACGCTCCGCGATACGACTGGTGTCGCCAGTCCGCTCAATCCAATCGCCTACAATTTCCAGGGACAACCCGTACCCGCGCCGCCATTCCGGTTCCGCGCAATCGATCGCGGTGTGACGGTCGACAGTGTGCGAGGCTTCGTCGTGGGCGACAGCACGAGAGCCACTCCCGCGCGGGTCGCGGCCACCCTGGGAAATCTGCAGGCGTTCATTCGGATCATCGTTACGCTGCGGCCGGATACGGTGTTTGCTTCGCAGAGTCGCGACACGCTCCTTTATTCCCTCACCGATACCACGAAGAACAGGTCCGAGCCGCTCAATGTCTCAGTGCGACACCGGGGCGCAGCCGCCGACAGTGCTGTCAACGGATGGCTGGTAAGCTTTGCGATTCTCACTCCTCTCGACACGGCGTTCGTGCGGCTGGTGAATGACGGCGGCATCTCGTCGCAAATCGACACGACGGATGCCTCAGGCGTCGCGGGCAGACGAATCAGAATGGATGTTGCGCGCATCCGCGCCGTAAATGATTCGGTGGTGGTGATCGCGTCCGTGAAGCACCGGGGCATCAACGTCCACGGAAGTCCCGTGCGTATGGTCCTTGAGCTGAGACCGGCATCACCTTGATGACGCAATCAGAGATCGCGAGCGGCGGACCGCCACCGGAGAAAGGCACGCTCAATCGGCTTTTCTTCGACGCAGTAGAGCGATACGCTAAGCCTGATGCGCTGCAGACGACAGCCGGCGATAGATGGATTCCTCTGTCGCACGATGAAGTCGCCAAGCGCGTTCGTCGCGTGGCGATGGGGCTGGCGTCGCTGGGTGTAAAACGGGGAGACCGCGTCGCAATTCTGTCGGAGAACCGTCCCGAATGGGCGATCGCCGATTATGGTTGTCTCACGGCTGGGTTCACGGACGTTCCAATCTATCCGACTCTGCCTCCGGATCAGATAGCGTACATCGTGAACAACTCAGAATCGGTTGCGATCTTCGTCTCGACGCGGGCTCAGGCGGAAAAGATTGCATCCGCGCGCGATGAGATGCCGACGCTCCGAAAGATTATCTCATTCGATGATATCGGCTGGCTTGCTCATTTCTCCCTCGCTGGACTAGAGGCGATGGGCGCGACGTACGAGACACCGGAGACCGTCGCGAATTACCGCGAGATCGCTGACTCGGTCGAGCCGGATGATCTCGCGACGTTGATCTACACGTCAGGGACGACGGGCGAGCCAAAAGGAGTGATGCTGTCGCATGACAACATCCACTCGAACGTCGCAGCGTCACGACTCAAGATTCCATTCGTCCGCGACGACGTGTCGCTCAGCTTCCTTCCTTTGTCGCACATCTTCCAGCGAATGGCCGACTACCTGATGATGGACACGGGAACGAGCATCGCTTACGTGCAGGACCTGGATTCTGTACCGCTCTCCCTCGTGGAAGTTCGGCCTACGATCGTGTTCTCGGTGCCGCGACTCTATGAGAAGATGTATGCGCGGGTCCTTCAAAACGCGCTTTCCAGTGGTGCGATGAAGCAACGGATTTTTTTCTGGGCGCGCAGAGTCGCTGAAGAGTGGGCGAACGTGAAGCTCGCGGGCGGCGATCCCGGACGGTTGCTCGCCTTGCGTTATTCGCTCGCCCAGCAGCTGGTGTTCTCCAAGCTCGCGCAGCGAACCGGCGGGCGTCTTCGCTATTTCGTGTCGGGCGGAGCGCCACTCGCGACGGAGATCAACAAGTTCTTCTACGCGGCGGGTCTGACGATCCTCGAGGGGTACGGGCTGACCGAAACGTCGCCGGTGATCGCGGTAAATGCTCCGGACGCGTTCCGGATTGGAACGGTCGGCAAACCGATCGCCGGTGTTGAAGTCAAGATCGCAGCGGATGGCGAGATACTCGCGCGCGGACCCGGCATCATGAAAGGCTACTACAAGAATCCTCGCGCTACTGCAGAAGCAATCACGGCCGACGGATGGTTCCGCACCGGAGACATCGGAACGTTGGAAGACGGTTTCCTCACGATCACCGACCGGAAAAAGGATCTCATAGTAACCGCCGGCGGTAAGAACATCGCGCCGCAGCCGATAGAGAATCGGGTAAAGTCGAACAAGTTCGTCACTCAGGCAGTGATGATCGGGGACAAGCGAAAGTTTCCGTCGATCCTGGTCGTGCCGAACTTCGATCAGCTGGAAAAGTGGGCGAATCGGAGGAACATCATCTGGACCGATAGGGCGGAGCTACTGACGATGCCCGCCGTTCAGATGAAGATGAACAAGGAAGTATCTCAGCAGCTGGAGGGATTGGCGCACTACGAGACGCCGAGGAAGGTCGCACTGCTCGAGCACGATTTTTCACTCGAGCGCGGAGAGCTGACGCCGACGCAGAAAGTGAAGAGGCGCGTGGTCGACGAGCATTACAAGGATCTCATCGACTCACTATACGTCGAGGGCGACGCAGCAGACCTGAGATCGGTCAGCGGCCCAGCTTGATCAGCTCGGGCATGCGCTCGGCGACAACGTAAGTATCATCCCTGGCAATTTCCCGAAACCCCTCGGAAAGAATCGTGTCTGGGGGCGCGACGAGACGTCGGCCGGGTTTGAGCAGGCGATGCGCTTCGGAGATTGTGGCCGGCTGCGCGAAGTCCCGATCGAGGACGATTCCGTCAATCGAGTGCGACGCGACCGGAATTACGTCCGCAATACGAAGCCATGCTGCCGCGGTGGGATCGATGACGTCGTCGTGTCGGGTAAGAGCGAAGATGCGTGGCTGAGCGATCGCAACGAGATCGACGAAGTTATTCTCCTGTGTTTGCGTCATGACAA